>JAUVRV010000185.1 GCA_030597435.1 Gemmatimonadales bacterium
CCGCGCAGGCTCAGGAAGCCACGCCGGCGTTCTTGCCCAGCATCGGCGTGGACATGGGCTTCCTGCGGACAAACGATCCGGTCGCCGTGTTCGGACTCAAGCTCAGGCAGTCCAACTTCCAAGCTGAGGACCTGGCGCTGGACGCGCTCAACAACCCGGACCCATACAACGGGTTCAACACGGTGGCTACCGTTGAGCTTCCCATCTTCACCGCCGAGGGCATCTTTGGACATGCGGCCGCAAAGCGCGCCGCGTCTGCCAGGGAAGCAGCAACCACCAGAGCGGCTGGTGCTACGACTTTCTTCGTCACCAGGGCCTATTGGGACGCTCAGCTTGCAGCGCGTCAGGTGGAGGCTCTAGAGTCGACACTGGAGGCTGCCCAAGGGCACGCGCGGCAAGCCGAGGCCATGCAGCAACAGGGCCTGGTGACCAGTCTCGATGCACGTCTGGCTCGGGTTCACGCCGCTGGTACGGAGACGCAACTCCTGGCCGCACAAGCTCAAGCAGAGAACGCTCTTTCGACCCTGCGCACATTACTAGCGCTACCCGATGGCACGCCAATCGCCTTGACCGACTCGCTCGTCGGATCCGGTAGCATGGTATGCGATGCATCCGCAGCCGACTGCACCATCGACAACCGAGGCGATATCATGGCGCACCGGCTCGGTAGGGACGCAACATCCTCCGCGGTCAAGAGCGCCTGGGGCAAGAACCTACCTGCCATCGCGGCCTTCGGCTCATACGGCTACTTCGGACAAACGAACTTCTTCGGTACGGGAAGCGGCAACTGGACCGTTGGCATCGGCCTGCAGTGGAAACTGTTCCGCGGTCTGGCCGGTGTAGGTGCCGTGAACAAAGCCAAGGCAGAGCAGCGCGTCGCAGAAGCTCGTCTCGAAGCCGCCGAACGCGGGGCCCAACTCGAGATCACGAAAACACGGCGCCTACTGGCCGCCGCGACAAAACGGGTTGCCGTAGCAGCATTGGCCACCAATGAAGCACAAGCAGCACTCGAGCAGGCACGTCTGAGATACCAGACAGGCGCCGCACCCATTACCGAACTATTGGACGTACAGGTAGCCGCCACATCCGCGACCTTGAATTTGCTCTCCGCTCGTCGCGATCTATTCCTCGCTCAGGCGGCGCTGGACTTCGCTTACGGAGTGAATGACAGATGATCAAGCAACTCTCTCTCTCCCTGGTGGCGCTCGGAGCAGCCGCATGCGGACATGAGTCCTCCGAACCAGCAGTGCGCATCGAGACGTCGGCCAACACGATCACCATCAATGCCGAACAGCTCACAGACGTCATGCCGGTGGAAGGAACCGTGCACGCAGAGCGACACGCCACACTCTCAACCAGGATGATGGCCCGCGTCATCTCGATTCCGGTCGAGGTCGGAGATCAAGTACGTGAAGGCCAGACTCTGATTCGCTTGGGCACCGACGACATCGCGGCAAACCGCGCCAAGGCCGACGCCGCCGTGAGGGTCGCCAGCGCAGCACGCGATGAAGCAACACGTCAGGTGGCGCGGATGGACACGCTGTATGCCATGGACGTTGTGCCCCTGGTGCAGCGCGACGGAGCACACCTGGCATTCACACAGGCCGAGTCACAGTTGGCCATGGCGCAGGCAACGCTTGCAGAGGTCGAGGCAGCAAGCAGATATGCGACCATCAGAGCACCCTTCACCGGCGCAATTGTCGCCCGCAGCATCAACCAGGGAGATCTTGCCACACCGGGAATGCCGCTCATGGTGATTGAGGCAACCGGTCCACGTGAGGCCGTGATCTCCGTTCCCGCCGACCTTGCCGGGTTCATCGCGGTGGGCTCGTTTGTTACGGTCAACGCCGGCAGCGGATTGACGGCTGCCGCGGAAGTGAAGGCGGTTGCGTCGGGGGCCGATCCGATGACCCGTACAGTACAAGTACGCGCCAGCCTCCCAGCGAATTGGCCTACCGGCGTAGCAGTGACCGCACTGGTGCCCACTGGTACACGCCTAGGTGTAGCGATCCCCGAACGCTCTGTCGTACGTCGCGGTCAGCTCACTGGAGTACGGGTTGTCACCGATGAGGGTGTCTTGATACGCTGGGTCCGCCTCGGCCGCACTGTCGCACCCACAATGACCGGTGACGACACGATCGAGCCCCGTGTGGAAGTACTGAGCGGTCTCGAGCCGGGTGAGAGGATCGTTCCATGAAAACCGGATTTTCTGGCGCGGTAGCACAGCGCTTCCTCAACTCCAAACTCACGCCGCTTCTGATCGGCGCCTCGCTCGCTGCCGGTATCGGTGGATTGCTCACTACGCCGCGTGAGGAGGAACCACAGATCAAGGTGCCCATGATCGACGTGGCAGTCGGTCTACCCGGAGCCACCCCTGTTGAAGTCGAGCATCGCATCGTCGAGCCACTCGAACGCGCGATCTGGGAGATCCCGGCCGTTGAGTACGTATACAGCGCAGCCCAAACAGACGGCGCTTTGATCACGGCTCGGTACAAAGTTGGCACCGACCCCGACATCGCTCTTGCGAGATTGTACGGTAAGCTGTATGCCAACGCCGACAAGTCACCTCCTGGCGCAACGCCGCCGCTGGTGACCCTCCACGGAATAAACGAGGTACCGATCTTCACACTCACTCTGTCCGGTGGATCTGACGCGGGTGATGGCTACCTCTTGCGCCAGCAGGCTGCGGAACTCGCCAACGAATTGAAGCGCATCCCCAATGTTGCAGAGACCTGGGTGATCGGTGGCGCTCCGCGCGAGGTATCGGTCACTCTCGATCCACAGGCGTTGGCGGCCCGGGGCCTCTCGGCAGGAGTGGTGTTTCACGTTCTGAACATCAACAACGCCGAGTTGCCCGCAGGAAACATCCTGAGCGGGAATCGCACGGTCCCTGTCCGTGTCGGTCATCTGCTACGCGACGTGGAACAGGTACGCAACGTCGTGATCGACGTCGTGAACGACAAGCCCATCTTGCTGCGTGACGTGGCCGACGTGAGGGACGGCCCTGCCGAACCCGACAGCTACGTCAGCTTCCTTCCGGGCGGCGGGACCGGTGTAGACTTCGAACCAGCAGTGACTATTGCCATTGCAAAGCGTGAAGGAACCAATGCTGCCACTATCGCTCACCACGTCACAGAGCGAGTCGAGGAATTGCGTGGTCGCGTTGTGTCTGAGGACGTCCGGGTCACAATCACCCGTGACTATGGCGAGACCGCTACTGAGAAATCACAGGAGCTGCTGTTTCACATCTTCATCGCGACGGTCGGCGTCGTGATCCTCGTGTGGCTCACGTTGGGTTGGCGCGAGTCAGTCGTGGTGATGGTGGCCGTTCCGGTAACGCTCGCACTCACACTCATGGTATACCGACTTTACGGTTACACACTGAACCGTATCACGCTGTTCGCGTTGGTGTTTGCCATAGGGATTCTGGTCGACGATGCAATTGTCGTGGTGGAGAACATTGCACGACATTTGGGCTTCGGTCGCCGCAGCGCCGACGAAGCTGCCATTCTAGCGGTAGATGAGGTCGGCAATCCGACAATCCTGGCAACATTCACCGTAATCGCGGCAATACTCCCCATGGCCTTCGTGTCTGGCCTCATGGGTCCGTACATGAGACCGATACCGGTGGGTGCATCAGTCGCCATGCTGTTCTCGCTGGCTGTGGCCTTCATCGTCACGCCCTATCTAGCCGTGCGACTCGTCAAAGCACACAAGCCCAAGGAGGAGGAAGCAGGCTCCGGGACCGGCACCACTGGTGAGACGCTGCCGACAGGGAAACTTGCGAACTGGTATCGTCGCCTACTAGAAGGGCTCTTGAGTAACACGCGCAAGCGCATGCTGACGTACGTCGGAATGGTCGCACTGCTCCTGTTGTCTATGCTGCTCATCCCGACCAAGTTGGTGACCGTAAAGATGTTGCCATTTGACAACAAGAGCGAGTTCCAGGTCATCGTCGACATGCCCGAGGGAACCTCGCTAGAGCGGACGTCAGAAGTAGCTCAGGCCATCGCTTTGACAGTTGCACGCGACGAGGCAGTACATGACGTGCAGACCTATGCGGGTGTCGCGGCGCCGTTCAACTTCAATGGCCTGGTGCGCCATTACTTTCTGCGGAGCGGTCCTACTGTTGCGGACGTGCAAGTCAACCTGCAACCGAAACATCGTCGGTCTGAGCAGAGTCACGACATCGCGCTCAGGCTACGGCCTGCAATCGATTCAGTTGCACGTCAGCATGGCGCTTCTCTCAAGGTTGCTGAGATTCCACCGGGCCCACCCGTGTACTCGACCCTGGTCGCAGAAATCTATGGACCTGACTACGAGGCCCAGGTCGAGGCAGCACGCAAAGTGCGGGATGTTTTCCTGGCAACTGACGGAGTGGTCGACGTCGACTGGTCAGTGACAGCACCACACGCGGAATTGCATGCGGCCGTGAGTCAGGCTGAAGCCACACGTGCCGGTACCAATCCTCGAGCAATCGCGCAGACCATTGCCGCTGCAATGGGTGGGGCAACAGTCGGCATGTTGCACGACGATGAGGCTGCCGAGGCCGTGGCAATCAGAGTTCAGTTAGCTGATTCGACAACCGGTTCGGTCGGTGACTTGGCCAGCCTTCCGATCGCGACACCACGCGGTGCCCGGCAACTCGGTACCCTGGCTTTGATCGACAGCGTACCGGCGCCGACCACGATCTTCCACAAGAACCTGAAGCCGGTGGTTTACGTTACCGCAGATGTTGCAGGAACCCTCGAGAGCCCTGCCTATGCGATGCTCGACATGGCAGATCCTCTGAACGAGATCGATGGTGATTTCGAGGTAATGTGGGCAGGCGACCCGACGCTCACCGAAGAGACGTTCATGGTGTGGGACGGTGAGTGGGACATCACACTGGACGTCTTCCGTGACTTGGGTATCGCATTCGCCGCGGTGCTCATCCTGATCTACGTGTTGGTCGTCGCGTGGTTCCAGTCCTTCACAATCCCACTCGTGATCATGGCACCTATCCCACTCACGCTTGTCGGGATCCTGCCGGCTCACGCAATGACAGGTGCCTTTTTCACGGCCACCTCGATGATCGGGATGATAGCACTTGCTGGCATCATTGTCCGCAACTCGATCCTCTTAGTCGATTTTATCAAGCTAGGGTTGGAACGCGGTCAGCCGCTACATGACGCCGTCGTAGGATCGGGACTCATCCGCGCTCGACCGATCATACTGACCGCAGCCGCTGTCGTGATCGGAGGTTTTGTGATGGTGCGAGACCCGATCTTCCAGGGTCTTGGCATGGCCCTCATAGGTGGTGCAATCGTGGCCACCGCATTGACACTCGTTGCTATTCCACTCCTTTACTACGAGATGCACCGATGAAACTGGTAATGATGATCGCAGACACGGCATACGCGACTGCAGTAGAACAACTGCTCGAAGAGTGCGGCGTACCCGGCTTTACCGAGATACCCAGCGTGCTCGGCAGAGGAGCGACAGGGAAGAAGTTCGGCAGTCGTGCGTTCCCGGGGTCGAGCACCATGTACCTCGCCGCACTGGACGAGCATTGCATGGCACCGCTTCAGGAGAAACTGAAAGCTCTCCGTGACACTCACGGCCCTGAAGGGGGCCTCAAGGCTTACACCATGAACACAGAGGAACTGTTATGAAGATGCACTACCTGGTCCGCGGCATCGCGGGGTTGTTTATCCTGCTCTCGCTTGCGCTGGGCACTTGGGTCAGCCCGTACTGGTATCTGTTTACTGCCTTCGTAGGGCTCAATCTACTGCAGTCCAGTATCACGAAGTGGTGCTTGATGGAGAATATTCTCGCAAGGTTAGGAGTGGCACAAAAGCAGACGAGCTAGGCACGACTTACCGTACGTCGCACATCGTGCATCGTGCATCGTGCAAAGTAGCGGCGGAGGTCGCAGCACTATGCACCTTGCACGTTGTACTACTCAGTCCGTTCCCACTCCTTCCTTGACTAACCGATAGATCAACACCGCAGCTCGCTTGGTGACGACGGAGATCGATCTCAGATCCACTTCCTCGTCCGGTGTGTGTCCTCCCGCACCGAA
>JAUVRV010000183.1 GCA_030597435.1 Gemmatimonadales bacterium
TACCACCGATCACCGCCGCCACTGATCCCTCCTCATCACCCCCGATGGCGGCCAGCATCACCCCCAAGACCACCCGCCCGAGGAGGGGGATGGCGGTCTTCCACCACGTGTATTTGGGGGGCTCTCTCAACGCTCGTGGTGGTATCGGTGGGGTACCGGTACTCACGGGATAGGCACAGGCCGGACACACGTTGGCGCTACTGGAGATTTCTCGACCGCACTCGGGGCATTCGATTAGGGCCATCGTTGGCTCGTTGCTTGAGGATCGCTTGACTCCCGTATGATAGCATGAGCTTGGGAGTCTGGTTATTGGAGATCTAGAGATTAAGGAGGAGAAGGGTGGGAATGAGATGAGATCGGAGGACGGCGCAGATCAGGAGGGGAAGTGAAGGGCTCCTTCCCCTTCTTCCCCTCCTTCCCCTTCTAATCTGGGGCGGTGCGGTGCGGCGGGGCCACCAATTGCCGTCCCCCCAATCGTCCATTAAGATTACGGGTCTGTACCCACCATGATACGATGTCATTGATACCCAAGAAGTTGGAAAAAGGCTTCGAGGCCCTGCTGGGTCCGCTGGTTGACTGGCTGATTGCCCGTCACGTGAATCCAAATGCGCTCACCACCATCGGGACGCTGACCCTGGTGGGCTCGGGCGTGGCGTTTGGCATGGCCGAGGCGCGGCTGGGAGCGTTCCTGCTGCTGCTGAGTGGTGTTTTCGACATGCTGGACGGTCGGGTGGCTCGGGGCGGTGAGGTGGCCAGCAAGTTCGGAGCGTTCTACGACTCGACCCTGGATCGGGTCGGCGAGGCCGCACTGTACGCGGGTATCGCGATCTTCTTCATGACGGGGGGCGTGCCCGGCTGGTTGACCATACCGGCCGTGGTGATTGCGATGAGCGCCCTCTCGTTCTCGCTCATTGTGTCATATGCGAGAGCCCGCGCCGAAGGGCTGGGCTTCGATTGTAAGGTGGGAATCGGACAGCGGGCCGAGCGAATCCTCGGCCTGGGAGCCCCGATCCTCTTTTTCGATGCGGGCCCCAACGGATATCTCCTGCTTGGGATCGTTACCTTGCTTGCCATCCTGGCATTCGTAACGGTCATCCAGCGGATCCATCACGTATACAAGCTGACGCACAAGAAACGCCGGGTTACACAGGTTCGACACGCGGCGCCAGTCTTGGCGGAGTATCAGGGGAAAGGAGAGTAGTGGTGAGTGAGTCGCAGCAGAGAAATGTCGCATCGCCCGATGGGAAACTGGGGGTGTTGCTGGTAGGACTGGGGGCAGTAGCTACCACATATGTGGCCGGTGTCGAGAACGTACGCCGTGGTCTGGGCAAGCCAATCGGATCGTTGATGGAGTTGTCCACCATCAGACTCGGCAAGCGGACTGAGCAGAGATCCCACCGGATCAGGGAGTTGGTTCCCTTGGCCCAGCTCGACAAAATCGTGTTTGGTGCTTGGGATCCAATCCCCGATGATGCGTATCAGTCGGCCCAGATCGCCGGCGTGCTCGGGAATGAGCACATCGAGCCGATCGCTGATTTTCTCAAGGCCCTCAAGCCCATGCCGGCCGTGTTCGACCAGGCGTACGTAAAGCGGCTGTCAGGTACTAACGTCAAGAAGGGCACCAACAAACGGGACCTCGCGGAGCAACTGCGTGAGGACATGCGGTCGTTCAAAAAGGAACACGGCTGTGACCGGCTCGTGGTAATCTGGTGTGCCTCGACCGAAGTGTTCATCAAGGCCGGCCCCGCCCATGAGTCTGTAGCCGCGTTCGAGAAGGCCATGGAGGAGAACGATGCAGCCATCGCTCCGTCGATGCTGTACGCTTGGGCGGCGATCATGGAGGGCGTGCCTTTCGCAAATGGAGCGCCCAACCTGTGCGTCGACGCGCTGGCGTTGCAGGAACTGGCCGCAGCCAACAATGTTCCCATCGCCGGCAAGGACTTCAAGACCGGCCAAACGATGGTCAAGACTGTGTTCGCGCCGATGTTCAAGGCAAGGATGCTGGGTCTGGCAGGGTGGTACTCAACAAACATCCTGGGGAACAGAGATGGTGAGGTGTTGGACGATCCCGAGTCGTTCAAGACCAAGGAAGAGTCGAAGCTGGGAGTGTTGGAGCACATCCTCCAGCCGTCGGTCTATCCCGAGTTGTACGGAGCTATCTACCACAAGGTGCGGATCAACTACTATCCGCCACGCGGTGATAACAAAGAGGGATGGGACAACATCGATTTCTTCGGCTGGTTGGGTTACCCGATGCGGATCAAGATCGACTTCCTCTGCCGTGACTCGATCCTGGCCGCACCACTGGTACATGACCTGACGCTGCTGATGGATCTGGCTCAGCGGGCTGGGTTGTCAGGGATTCAAGAGTGGCTCTCTTTCTACTTCAAGAGCCCAATGGCTGCTCCGAACCTGACGGCCGAGAACGATCTCTTCATTCAGCAAACGAAGCTCAAGAACACGCTCCGCTGGCTGATGGGCGAGGACCAGATTACCCATCTAGGGGTGGAGTGCTACGAGTACGACAAAGCGTGAGTCTGATTGACGCGGTCGTCGTCGTCCTGGGTGTCGCGCTCATCGCGGGAGAGCTGTGGTTCTTCCTCGGCCCACGTAAGGTGTCTTCGGTTCGGAGTTCACCCTCCACGCCGCAAGAGATCAAGGTGCTGGTGAAGGGCGGCTACGATCCGGATACAATTCCAGTCGAGGCGGGCCGCCCGGTCCGCCTCCTCTTCTATCGCGACGAAACAGAAGAATGTTCCGAACGGGTGATCTTCGAGTCGTTGGGCATAGAGAAAGAACTCGCTGCGTTCGAGACTACACCGGTCGACTTCACTTTGGACAAGCCGGGTGACTACCCCTTCCACTGTGGTCTCTCAGTGATGCACGGACGCGTGGTGGCCCAGATAGGGCGTGACGGTGCCCGGGCTAACCTCGGCAAGGGACATGCAAAGCATGGCTAACGCGCGGATAACACTCCCCATTGAGGGAATGACCTGCGGCGCTTGCGCCATGACCGTCCAGAAGCGGCTACTCGAAGAGGACGGCGTGCTCGACGCGTCCGTCAACTACGCCACCGGCAAGTCCACCGTCACGATCAATGACAGCGACACCAGCGTAGCCCAGTTGGTCACAGCGGTACGGGATGCGGGATTCGATTGCGCCAAGACCTCGATCACGTTCGGCGTCGAGGGACTGCACTATGCCAGTGGGACGAACCGCCTGGAGCAAGGGCTGTCCGAGCTGGACGGAGTGCTGTCGGCTACTGCCAACCAGGCTACGGAGCAGGTGAGGGTCGAGTACGTACCGGGCATCGTCACCGCTCACGCCATTGAGCAGAGGGTAGCAAGCTCAGGGTTCACAATAGCGGAGCCTCTGGCGGAAGAAGACCCCGCGGAACGCGAGCGCCAACGCATCCGGAGCCAAGTACGGACTCTGGCATGGAAGTTCGCCGTGGCAGCAATCATGACCGTGGCAACCATGATTGGCTCGATGCCGCTAATGGCCCAAGACAGCACGAAGGGCGTTGACCTGTTCGGAATGCTGATGCGGCCGCTGAACAACCTGCTACGGAACGTAGCACCAGCGCTTTATCAGCTCGATCCGGACATACTCAGGCTTGCGATGCTCGTGATGACGCTGCCTGTAGTGCTCTGGTGTGGCAAGCAGTTTTACACCGCTGCGTGGAGTGGTCTCAAACACCGCTCGGCGGACATGAACACGCTGATTGCTGTCGGAACCGGTGCCGGATTCCTCTTCTCCGTTGTCGCGACGGTGGTACCGGCGGTGTTCAGCAACGTCGGTCTCAGTGCGGACGTCTACTACGAATCGGTCTGTGCGATCATCGCGCTGATCTTGCTGGGTAGGCTATTGGAAGCGACAGCCAGGGGACGTACTTCACTCGCAATCCGCCGCTTGATCGAACTCAGGCCGAAGACGGCAACGGTGCAGCGCCAGGGACACGACATGGAGATCCCGATCGAGCGTGTCGAGGTGGGCGATCGGGTAATCGTGAAGCCGGGCGAGACGATCCCGGTCGACGGTGTCGTTATGGCGGGAGAGTCGACCGTTTCTGAGGCGATGTTGACTGGCGAGCCGACACCGGTGGAGAAGAAGGCCGGAGACCAGGTGGTAGGTGGGACTCTCAACGGGCTGGGGACCCTGGGATTCGAAGCACGCGCGGTTGGCAAGGACACGATGCTCTCGCAGATAGTCCGCCTGGTCGAGGAGGCTCAAGGTACCAAAGCACCGGTGCAACGGCTGGCGGACAGAGTCGCTGGTGTATTCGTGCCCATCGTTATTGCTATCGCCATCGCCTCGTTCGTGGTCTGGTTCGTGATCGGACCGGACCCGGTGTATGTGTATGCAACCATCGCTCTCGTCACTGTTCTGGTAATTGCCTGTCCCTGTGCCTTGGGACTCGCCACGCCTACCGCGATCATGGTCGGTACCGGCAGAGGGGCGGAACTCGGGATCCTCATCCGGGGTGGTGAGGCACTGGAAACAGTCGAGAAGATCAGCACCATCGTGTTCGACAAGACCGGAACGCTGACGGAAGGCAAGCCGTCCGTCACACACGTACTCGGCGCTCAACGCTCAGATGGGAGTGTCGTTGGGGCTACCGAGTTGCTGCGACTTGCTTCGGCAGTGGAGGCACGATCAGAGCACCCACTTGCAGGAGCGATCCTGGCGGCCGCCGAGAAGAAGGAAATCGAGATCCCCGAGGTCGATAGGTTCGTTGCGATGGAGGGTCGTGGTGCGCGTGGCATAGTGGGCAAGTATCTGGTGGAAGTGATCAGCATGCGCCATGCGGAGGAGCGCAGCCTGGATTTGGGGGATCTGTCGCACAAGGCCGAGCGTCACGTGCTCGCCGGGCGGTCGCCTGTGGTAGTAGTGGTCAACGACACTGTCCAGGGCCTGATCCTCATTGCCGATCCGATCAAGCCATCGGCCAAGACTGCGATCGCAAAGCTGAAGGAGATGGGGTACGAACTCTACGTGCTGAGTGGCGATAGCAAGATCGCTACGGGTTTGGTTGCTAAGGAGATCGGGATCGATCGTGTGATTGCAGAGGTTGACCCCCGCGACAAGGCCGACGAGATCAAACGTCTGCAGCAGGATGGCAAGATCGTCGGAATGGTTGGCGATGGACTCAACGACGCTGCGGCGTTGGCTCAGGCCGACGCCGGGTTCGCGATCGGAACCGGTACTGACGTTGCAATCGAAGCTTCCGATATGACGTTGGTCCGTGGTGATCTGAACTCGATCGTAACCACTATAGAGCTATCCCGCCGGACTGTCCGCACGATCAAGGGCAATCTCTTCTTTGCCTTCGTTTACAATGCACTCGGCATTCCGCTCGCCGCCGGTGTACTTTATCCGTTGACGGGTCTCCTGCTCAGCCCCGTTTTTGCGAGTGCAGCGATGTCGCTATCTAGTCTGAGCGTGGTGGGCAATAGCCTGCGGCTCAGGAAGTTCCAACCATCAACCGCTGCGTGAATCATGCGTTACTTCCATCGTACACAGATATCGCCCGACGCCGTATTGGCAGAAGCCGACCGTTACTTTCCGAGTCGCGCCGGTGTCACCGAGTCTGGCGATAGGCACAGGGTATATGCGGGTACTATCGGTCGTATCTCTCTGCACGTAGAGGCCGAAGGTGGACACTATACCTTGATAGAGATCGAGACCGATCAGTTGGGTGAGAGCGAGGCTGACAAAGTCGCCAAGCGGTTTCTCACCACGGTCCATCAGCATGTCCACGAGTCGCACGTGGCTCGCGGCGCCTACTGAACGCTCAACGAGGTGTAGATCTTGGCATCTGTTCGTTTGAATGTCTCTGGTATGACCTGCGACCATTGCAAGGGTAAGGTCGAGCAGGCACTCAACGGGGTTTCTGGTGTTTATGGGGTGTTCGTGGACCTCGCAGATGGGTCAGCTGAGGTCGATTTCGACGACGGGAAAGTCACGTCGGAGGCCCTGGTAGAGACAGTGAAGGGTGCGGGCTACGAGGCACAGCTAGCATCCTGAATCCATCGTTCCCTACCCCAGGGCAAACCACCCTCTCGGCGGATTGCACTCGCTCCGGATTGAATGGCTGAGGTAA
>JAUVRV010000084.1 GCA_030597435.1 Gemmatimonadales bacterium
CCTGGTTGTCCGCCTACTTCATAATCGTCACGGACGCGTGGATGCAGCATCCGGTGGGCTACATGCTGAATGAGGGTGGCGAGATCTTACTGGAGAGCTTCTGGGCGCTAATGCTCAATCCTTGGGCGTTCTGGCAGTTCGCTCACAATCAGATCGGATCCGTCCAGACCGGATGCTTTGTGATGGCATCTGTGGGAGCGTTCTACCTGCTGACCGAGAAGCACAAGGAGTACGGCAAGACCTTCATCAAGATCGCCGTGCCCGTTGGGCTGGTTGCCAGCCTGCTGCAGGCGTTTCCTACCGGTGATGCGCAGGGTCGGATGGTTGCACATCATCAGCCAGTAACCCTCGCTGCGATGGAGGGACTGTTCGAAACGGAAGCGGGAGCGCCACTGGTGATCATTGGTCAGCCAGATGTCGAGCGGCGCAGGCTCGACAATCCTCTTGTCATACCACGTATGTTGAGTTTCCTCACGTACAACCGTTGGGGGGCAGAAGTCGTCGGATTGGATGCGTTCCCGGAGGAGGACTGGCCTGACAACATCCCTATCCTGTACTACAGCTATCACATCATGGTTGGACTGGGTACGATCTTCATAGCAATCATGGTAATGGCAGGCTTGTTGCTTTGGAGGAAGAAACTCCACGACACCAAGTGGATGCTGTGGGCGTTGATGCTCAGTTTGCCATTCCCTTTCATAGCCAACACGGCGGGATGGATAACGGCTGAGGTCGGCAGGCAACCATGGCTGATCTACGGGCTCATGCGTACTGCAGAAGGTGCCTCACCCAACGTCTCTGCCGGTAACGTGCTCTTCACGCTGATTGGCTTCGCCGGCATGTACACGGTGTTGGGCATCCTGTTCCTGTTCTTGGTTCGTCGTGAGATCGAACATGGTCCGGATCCGCAATACGACCGCGACCATCAACCGCCGGCCACGGCCTGAAGGGGGATTCACAATGGAGATCCTCTGGTTTTGCTTGGTCGCATTCATGCTCACGATGTATGTGATCTTTGACGGGTTCGATTTGGGCGCCGGAGCAATCCACCTCTTCGTTGCGAAGAACGACAACGAGCGGCGGCAGGTTCTGAATACAATTGGCCCGGTTTGGGATGGAAACGAGGTCTGGTTGATAGCTGCCGGGGGAACACTCTATTTCGCATTCCCAGCACTATACGCGTCCAGCTTCAGTGGGTTCTACCTGCCGTTGATGATGATGTTGTGGCTTCTGATCCTCCGTGGCATTGCGATCGAATTCAGGAATCACCTGAATAGCAATGTCTGGGTGCCGTTCTGGGATGTGACCTTTGCGATCGCTAGCACCCTGTTGGCGGTATTCCTTGGGGCGGCACTGGGTAACGTGGTCCGCGGTGTACCACTAGATGGAGACGGTCGCTTCTTCGAGCCACTGTGGACAACGTTTCAACCGTTCGGTCAGACCGGTGTCTTGGATTGGTATACGATCACGGTTGGAGTAACCGCGCTATGTGCTCTAGCATTACACGGGTCGCTTTGGGTAGCACTGAAAACTGAAGGTTTGGTGCATGCGCGCACGCGACGAGCAGCTCGTATCGCATGGTGGGCAGCGTTGTTTACGACGGGCATGATCACAGTGTTCACACTGCGTTTGCAGCCGCTGATTCTGGCCAACCTCGGTGCCCGTCCTTGGGGCCTGATCTTTCCGGTAGCCGCGGTAGTCGGGCTAATTGGAATCTGGCTGTTTCAGGCCCGAGGTGACGACCTCAAGGCGTTCCTCTCCTCATGCGCCTACCTGTTCGGAATGATGACTAGCGCTGCGTTCGGGGTGTACCCGTACGTGCTGCCGTCATCGATTGACGCTCAGCCAGGCATGACCTTGTACGACGCAGCAGCAGCCCCTTATGGTCTGAAAGTCGGTTTGGTGTGGTGGACGATCGGCATGGCCCTGGTGGCAGTGTACTTCGTGTTCGTGTATCGACGCTTCAGCGGTAAGGTTACGGGCGAGGAAGCGGGGTATTAGGGGAGGGGGAGCATACGGGGCGGAGGGTGTGGTACCAAAACCTCAAGTCTCGGTTGCGCCGTTGTGTCGCAGCACGATGACTGATTCCTCACTTGGAGCCATGTCCGGGATTGGTATGCGCAAGCCCCAGTTGGTTTCGGAGTATTGCAGCGGTTGACCGCTCATTTCCGGGGTCCAGAACTGAGGATCGCCGGGGAGAATCAGGTTGAGCCAGCCGTCGAGCAGACCATGCTGTGGCGAAGTAGTGACACGGAGTTCGAGATCGCCCCCCGGTAGGTCGGAGATTTGTACCTTCGTCTCTCTCCGCGCGAGCCACCAATCGGCCACGCTTCTTCCCGTTGCAATCCACCACTCACCCTTCGACTGTGCGCTGTCGATGACTGCGCCGACAACTCCCACTCTACCGGGTTCACCGGCAACCTGAGTCCGTAGCGACACGACGGCTAGTCCACCGACAGCCCGAACCTTGGCCATGCCCTGCAGGTATGCCTGCGTTAGGTGTCTCGAGCGCAGTGCACCCTCCTGCACGAAGACGTTGTAGTCGTCTTTGATGATGCGAGGCAGTAGAACGATCTTCCCATCGGGTGTATCGTAGACCTCCGGGCTTGCCGTGCGGGCGTCGTTGACCGCCACCACATAACGTCCACCCAGGCTGCGCCATGCTCGCAGGGTGTTCTCGTCGAACCGCTCTTCAGGCGGATGTAGCCCGAAAGCGGAGTCGCCTGCCCACCTGTGAATCTCGGTCCAACTACGACTCAGGCGTGAGCGCTGATCCGAGTATGTAAGCCCGGCAATCACAGAGTGATCTGACGTCTGGCTTCCCACCTCACCAGCGGCACTCAAGGAATCGGCGATGTCGGGATGCTCCAGAGCAAGTTGCGAAACCACGAAGAAGGTGACCGGGACGGCCTTGTGCCGAGCTATGTTGGCCAGTGCAACGGCATTGCTGAAGCGCGACTCGACGTCTTCCGCAATCAGGAGTGTAGCACGGGCAGCCTGTGGCCACGTAGCGATCTCGGCCGCCGGTAACCCTGCCGCCCAAGTGACACCGTTTGAGAACAGGCGCAGGTTTCGCTCCTCATCGTCAGGCGTGGCCCCTTGACCCATCCTGAAGCCAAACCAGGCGACCCGGCCTCCCGCTTCGGTTACATGGGTCAGAACGGCCGCATTGACGTCGTCAGTGTCTTCAGCGGGCGCCGCGTTCATCGCCCAGTCAGCCCAGTACACGCGGGTTCCTGGCGTCGCCGCAGCAAGTTGTGACTCGAATCGCAGTTCTACCCTGGTCCCAGGATCGAACCCGAGTGAGAGCGGTAGGCCTGCTGGAATTGAGTAGAAAAGTGCTTCCCGCTTTTCCAGCTCACGGATCTCAACAGCAGCGGTCAGTCGGGTTACCGCATCCCAGCCCAGCCATTCGCAGTCCGAGTCCCGCGCTCCTACTGCCCAGTTGATTACGAGTCCTCCTCCGCGCTCCGCATGGCTGCGCAGAGCCGTGATCACCCTATCTGTCATGCACAGTGCGGTTGGCGCGACCAGCACATGATCGGCTGTCAGAGAGTCGATCTGATCCGGATCGGAGATCCGGACGACTTGTCCTCCCACCGCCCCTATCAGCTCCTCCCAGCCGTCTAGAATGCCAGGGTAGTAATCCGGATCGGGAAAGAACGCAGCGCTCTCGTGTGAGTAGTAGAGCGCTGCGGGGAATGTCCTGCTGACAACGCTTGCGGATGCTGGCGGCAGGGCGGTCGGGATTGCCACCGGGTCTGCCAGACCAGGTGTTCGGGTGAGTCGCTGGATCTCGATGTCCTGCCAGAGTCTCATGCCTGCAGCAATAACGGCGGCTGCGATTACGCCGAGCATCAGCAATCCGGTAAGCCACTGCAATGCCGACCGGGCTCGGGGCACGGGGTCGCGCTTAGGAGGCATCTGACTCTGGTGGATCAGTTGCATCCAGCGGTGGCTTGTGCAGTACAAAGTACCGGGCCGTTGTTGACTCGTCGTCCGACGTAGCCGGTTTCCGCGCCATCCGCAACTTGTATGCGATGTACGTCATCACCCCCAGGGCGATGGTCACCAGTATGGTGACGACGATAATCAGGATCAGTAGATCAATGACGTTCATTTGGCACCTGCCATGTCACGGTGGATGAAAACGCTACCTCCAGTTGTGTCACTACTAGCCCTTTCCTGCATCTTGAGTGAGTGAAACCCGGCGGAGTTTGCCCCAATCCATACCCAGGTTGAAGGCTTCTTCAACGGCCGCCAGCGTCTTTGTGACATCGAGGAAGAGTATGAAGAAGAAGCGATAGATGATCGCATACGGTACCAGACCGAGTTCCTCCTCCTCCATCGACACGGTGATCAGTGCTACGACCAGGTCCAACAACGTCAACAGAATCCACCAGTACAACAGCAGTTCTCCCATGCCATACAGCAGTGCTACCACGGCAAAGAACAGGTGTGCGTACACGTTGAGAACCGGCCAGACAACACCCTCGAACGCCATCTCCATTGCTGACAACCAGAGCGGGAAGTCCGGGAAAGGACGCAACAGGACCTGCTTGCGCTTGCGAATGGCCTGTAGAATCCCGCGGGTCCAGCGATAGCGCTGCTGAATCAGATCCACCAGACTGGTGGGTGCCTGAGTCCAGGTAATGGCGCTGTCTTCGTAGATGATCTTCCAACCGTTAGTGATGAGCTTGAGTGTCAGGTCGGCATCTTCCGCGAAGGTGTCCACATCGTAACCGCCTACCTCGTGCACAGCGTCGAGGCGGAACACGCCGACCGGCCCCGGCACGATGTTCACCGCTCCGATGAATCCCTGAGCGCGGCGCGGCATGTTCAGGCCTTCGATGTACTCCAGAGCCTGGAGACGTGCCAACCAATGGTCTCGATTCACGATCTTGACATTGCCAGCGACTGCACCGACGGAAGGGTCCTCGAAGTGAGGCATCACAACACGCAGGGTTTGGGGCTCGATTGATGAGTCGGCATCCATGCAGAGAACAAATGAGTACTTGGCCTGTGCAATACCGGAGTTCAATGCAGTGGCCTTTCCTCCGTTCGCCTTGGTGAAGACCCGGACCTCAGCGTTTCCGTGGCGTCCCTCCCACTGACGTGCAAGGGTGACAGTGGTGTCGGTGGAACCGTCGTCAACGATGATGACCTCGTACACGGGGTAGTCGAGACCCAACACCGCCTCTATCGCATCGTCGATAACCTCGGCTTCGTTGTATGCGGGAACGATGACTGTCACCGGTGGCATGAAACTGCTTACTTCACCCCCTCGTATGGTTTTCTCCGAGTGCTGCAGGTATGCGAACCATAGTAGTGCGAAGTAGCGCAGGAACAGAATTGCGAGGAAGAGGATGAGGCTGATCATCACCAGCCGTACAAGGAAGCGTTGAACCTGGAGCGGTGAGTGCACCGCCCAGAAGATGAATAACGCGGTTCCACCCACCATTCCGGCAGTGATCAGAATCGAAATCAGAGCACGTCTCCGAGCCGCCGGCATGTCTAGTACTTCACCGCGAAGAGCAGGTTTGCGCCGAACGAGTCGTAGCCACCCTCCCGTCCCCTCAGATATGCCAGATCTCCCGTCAACAAGAGACGCGTTGTCTCGTAACGTAGCCCAGCTTCAGCTGCCAGCTGTGGAACCCACTGGGCGCCCAAACTGTCGCGCTCGTTGTCCAGGGCAACTCCGGGGGTCAATCGTGCGTAGAGCACGGTGGGTGATCGCTGGGGAGTGCTGAGCAGCAATTGGATCCCCGTTGCCCAGAACAGGATCGGGTCCCAATACAATCCGCGCCCGTCGGCGCTCGGCGCGGAGTCGGCGAATGTCAACAACTGTGTGGTCAAACCGGCGGTGACCGCAGAAGAGAACTGGTAGAGCCCGGCCAGCCCGGCGCCTACGCGTAGGTTGTTGTTACCTGCTGCGTGAAGAGAACCGGCCGATCCACTGATTGACATGTTCCAACGCGCGCCGATCAAGCGGAAGGCGGAGGCCTCGAGGAAATCAGACAGCAGGGACGCCTGCATGCTCTGATACGTCACGGTTTGCGGGAAAGCCGGGCCGTGACGGTACAAGGCGCGCAACGCGGTGCCTGACGCATCCGGCATGTCAAACTGCGCTTCAAAGCTGGGCTGGTTGCCAAAGGCATCGAGTTGTTCGACACCGGCCTTCACTGCTGTCCTGACTGTGCCAAGGCGCCACCAGTGTGCCAGCTCGACCTGTGCAAACGGTCCGTTGTCGCGACCCGGTGATCCGGACAGTTCGATTCCCTCCAGGCGTCTATAACCGGCACTCACAACCACCGCGGTAACGCGACGCAAGACTGCGGCTTCGGCCACCAAGTCGAGACGCTGGAAGTCATCTGAGTCGTGGAAGTAGAGGATACGGGGCCCCGCTTGCGGGCTTTCACGGTGCGCTATCGTGCGATAGGTCTGTTGTTGTAATGAGTCGAGGCCTGCTTTTGCGATCGGGTGGTCCGGCGAGCGCTCGAGCGCGTTCTTGTACGCGTCTCGTGCGGCCAGTCGGGAGCCACTCCATAGACGCAGGTCACCCAGCAGGGCCCAGGCGTCTGCGTTTCTCGAATCGCTCTCCACGATGCTTTCGAGCAGAGCCTCTGCGTCACCCTCGTGACCCGTCCACACGTGAAGCCGTGCAAGACGGAGCTGTTCGTCCGATTCTAGATCGCGCAGCACCTCCACTTGGAGCAGAGCTAGCCGGGCTGCCGAGAGATCTGCGAGCTGATATTGGAGAAAGTCGGTCCACTCCAGCCATATGTCAGCATCTGATGGGTGTGCTCTGAGTACCCGGCGATAGAGCGCTTCGGCCCGCTCGAGATCCTCGAGAGCTACGGCCCTTCGTGCCAGCTCGACCGGTGTCAGACTCGGGGGTAGTGATGCAGTTAGCAGCGAATCCAAGTACTGTAACAACCCAGCCACCTCAGCTGACCTCTGATCCTCAGTGTGCGATTGATTGAGGAGCAGGTACGCCGTTATCGGACGGTTGTCCCAGGTGAGTGCCTGGGCCAACTCGAACGTCAACCGATAATCATCGGAAAAGCGTCGTAGGATGTCTTGATACATCATACGGGCCTCACGGTACCGTTCCGCCCAAACGAGCGCCCGCGCAAACTCAACATGCAATTCGAGGTCGTCCGGATAAACCGTGACTAGTTCCCGGTACAGACGGAGTGAGCCATCGAGGTCGCCGTCATCACGCAGCACACGCGCGAGTTCTAGCTTCATTAGCTGACTCTCGGTGATTTCGAGAAGCTGCCGATATACCGCCACCGCCTCATCAGTTCGACCTGACTCGAGGAGCGTGCTGGCATACTCGCGCCACACACCGAGGTCGTCCGGATGCTCGTCCAGGTAATCCGCGAACACGGAAAGTGCTGCCGCGTATCGCTCGGCCTCGAGCAACGGCAGCACTCGATTCCAGAGTACCTCTGCGGGACCCAGTTGTGTGGAGTCCGAGATCTCGTACGCGGCTGGCCTTACCACCGGTCGGCTACGCGGAGGTTGGAACGGGGGACTATGCGTTGGGAAACTGATACCCGACTCCACCAGGCCTGCTTGGAGCACGAACCGCTTGGGCAATACAACAAGCACGAATGCGGCGGTAATCCCACCAAGAGACAAGAGGACCAACGAGAACCTCAGCCAGTAGGGCGTCCGTGACTGCTTTCTGGCCGGCGTTCGTGGCATGGCCATGTCGTGCGGGTCAGACCCTACAGTGGCGGTACAGACGTCTCACTGTACATCCACCGGGATGACCTGTGCTATGCGTTCCGCCTCCGTTGCGCCGCTCAACACCTCGATGTCGAGGTCGCGATCGCTGGTGCCGGATTCCTCTAGCACTCGACTCACGCGACTCAGGAACGAGCCAGCCTGGCTAGGTCGGGCCCCTTGCAACACTACACCGTACCCATCCTCCGTCTTACCGACGAGATCACCGACCTCTCCCCTAATCTGCTGTAGGAGGACGTTGCCAAGCTGCTCGTTCAGGGCGCGCGGTGGCCGGAGGATCAGGAGCGTGAAGAGGGAGCCATCGGCTTGGCTCAACCGTGCGTCAACTGCACCGGCAAACGACGCGGAGTCCATCAGTTTCGCGACCTCTGGAGCTGTTTCATCTCCCAGAGGCTTGCGGTGCGACAGCTGACCTCGAGCGGCCTGTGCAGCCCGCTCCATGCGAGATGCCAACTCCACAAGACTGAAGTTGTCGCTCAGGAAGTCATTGGCTCCGGCATCGAGCGCGTTTGTACGATCGCCAGCACGTAGTCTGTCGTCCGCGGCCAGCACGATCGGGGCTGTCGTAAGTGGCCTGATCGCCCTGCACGCGTCGACTGCCTCGCGGCTATGCGGGCGATCTACGTATACGAGAATCGTGCCGAACGTCTCGCCGTCCTGCAGACGTGACAAGAGGCGCAACGCCTGGTTCTCTTGCACTACCTCGAACTGACTGCGAGCCCAGCAAGCGATCTCCTCGGGGAGATCGGTCGCGAGTTGCAACAAGGCCAACCGCCGCTCACTGCCGATCGGTGCGTCAGTACGACGTCGATCCAGCCGTCCAACTGGGTCCTGAAACGCCTTGCCGGGCAGGAGTTCGAGAGTGATCGGGCTTTTTGTGTCGTTGGGCGGGCTGATACGGCGAATCCACAGCTGGCGCAGACCGTTGGGAAGTCTCTCTAGTTTTAAGACGCCGGTTGCAGATTGCAATACCCACTCTGTAGCGGGTGATGGCGTGTCCGACAGATCACTCGCCAGGGTTACCCATGTGGTTGCTCCGGATGTTTCAGCCCACTGGATGAACCTGTTCCCAAGGGCCGTGCCTGCTCTGGTTTCCCACAAGGGTTTCCCGGGATCGATACCGACGCGTCGGACGTCC
>JAUVRV010000024.1 GCA_030597435.1 Gemmatimonadales bacterium
GGCAGCCACGACACCCTTGGATTCTCCGGATTCCATGCCTCGAGGACTGCCGGATTCTGGAATCGCGGGCTCGAAGTCCTGTCATCTACAGCGTTACTCAGCGTCCAAGTCAATACTGCTGCCACCGGATCCCAGTCCTCTCCCAGAAGCTGCTTCATGCGGTTGGTGAGACCATCTCCGGCGTCGGCCGTCACCGCACCATACCATCCTTCCAGCGCGCCACGCAGTACTGCGCGAATGGCTAGTGTGTCGGGTTCACCGGTCTTGCAGCGACGCAAGACGAAATCACGCAGCAAGTTGGCTGCGTGCTGATAGCCACTCGCGATCTCACCCGAGTGCTGAAAGGAGAGGGCGTACGAGAATCGATCCGGATTCTGCCGCCACGTCTGGAGATCGATGGCCCCCACCGCGTCGAAGTTGCCGTCGAGCGAAATGCCGGCTTGGCGTCGCAGGAAATCCGAAGCCATGAAGTCGGCGCCACCCTCTTTGGCCCATTCGTCGTAGAAGACAAAGTTTCTCTCCCATGCGTACTGCCGCTGGAATGCGTGGGTCAGCTCATGGACCAACAGGGCGGCGCGCCCGCTCTGTGGCCGACCGAGGTCGAACGAGAGGCTAATCTGCAACAGCACGTGGAACTGCGGATCCGAGATCCACCCCACGCTTTGTGACTCTTCCCGGGTGTGGAGCAGGACCAGCAGCTGACCGCTTGCCGGGCTCGTTACCGGCAGGGTAGATGTGAAGACGCTACGAATCAGTGGCACCGCAGCGGAGTTCACGACGCACCCCACGGAGTCGACCAGAGCCTGGCACCACTCGCAGTTTCGGAATTCAGTCAAGTCCTGCCCGAGGACGGCAAATACGAGATGGTCATGCACGCCTACTACGCTCGCCGTTTGACCTGCGAAATCAGCCAGGAAGTGCACGTAGTCCGAGTGAACCAGGAACTCGTCACCCACCACCCAAGGTTGCTGCCGACACAAGATTTCGTCGTGTGCAGCCTCGGAACAGATACCCGTAGGTGGAGCGGGCGGCGCTGGTGGCGCTCGCGGCGGCGCGGTGCTACCCGACTCTGCGGCCGCGTCTGCGTCCGGCAGCTCACCCTCACCAACCTTGATATCGAACCAGTGTGGCTCGGGCCACGGCTCCTCGAGTCCCCACCGTGCCTTGTCAACCAGGCGAGTATCGAAATACGCGATCGCATAGCTTCCCTCGGTGGGCGCGAACACAAGGCAGATTGACTGGGCAGTGGGCAACGTGACCCACTCTCCGACTTCCAGGGCGAGCGGTTCCTCATGGCACTCAACCGTGCCCTCGGGCAACACCACCAGGAACTCCTCGCTGCAACCAAGCGGAGTCAGACTCGACAGGCTCGCGAGCAGAACCAGGCGCACGCCACTCACGCGCGACCTCACCGGCGAGGGCCGACTCCGGAGACGGTGCGCTAACTCACTCTTCTCGTCTCTCAATGCCGTGCCGCCGCATGATTTTCAGCAGACTGGAGTGATCCGCCAAACCCAGTTCCTTAGCCGTGCGAGTTACATACCAATCGTTTCGCTCTAGTGCCGCGATGATGATCCTGCGCTCGGCCTCAGCCTTTTGTTCCTGGAACGTCGCCGCCGCTGAAACGGTCGTGCCTTGATCGGTGCCTCGGATCTCGGCAGGGATATCCATCACCTGTATTTCATCATTGTCCGATGCAATGATCATTCGCTCCACGATGTTCCGCAGCTCCCGAACGTTGTTCCGCTCCCACCCGTACGACATCAGAGCTTGGACGGCATCCGCAGTGATGCTCTTCTGCCGCACCCCGAAGCTCTCACAGGTGGTGACCAGGAAGTGACGGGTCAGGACGGGCAGATCCGACAACCGGTCGCGCAGGTGCGGGACATGGATGACATGCACGTTGATTCTGTAGTAGAGATCCTGCCTGAACCGTCCAGCTGCCACGTCAGCTTCGAGATCTCTGTTCGTTGCCGCGACGACCCGTGCGTGTATGCCAAAGGACCGGTTGCCACCGACACGCGTGACCTCCCGCTGCTCCAGCACCCGCAGGAGCTTCGCTTGCACAGGCTGCGCCAACTCGCCTATTTCGTCCAGAAAGAGCGTGCCCTTCCCCGCCGCTTCAAAAGCACCCTTCCTCGTAGTACTCGCACCCGTAAACGCACCCCGCTCGTGACCAAACAGCTCACTCTCGACTAGACTCTCGGGCAGAGCCGCGCAGTTGATGGCAACAAACGGTGCATCATCCGATCGCCGACTTGTGACCCCTGATGGCCGACCGAGCCGATGTAACTCACGAGCAACCAACTCCTTGCCAGAACCACTCTCACCCACGACCAACACGGGACTCGGTATCGGTGCGACCCTCCCGATAGCTTCGTGCAACCGCTGCATTACCTTGCTGTCACCGATGAGCGGCGATTCGGATCCGAGGTTCCTCCTGAGAGTCCTGACTTCGGCGACGAGTCTGCCGCGCTCGAGGGAATTCTCTATCTCCTGTACCACCCGCTCCATCGATTCGGCCTTGTCGATGAAGCTATAGGCGCCCAATCGTACAGCCTGAATGCAGCGATCGTAGTTCCCCGTGCCGGTGTAAACGATCACAGGAATCTCACTGCCACCTTGCTGCAACCTGCGTAGCACTTCGAACCCATCGACTCCCGGCATCTCCAGATCGAGGATGACGCAGTCCACCGTTTCCGACTCGATCACCTCCAGGCCCTCGGCACCACCTGTCGCTACCAGAGTGTCGTATTCTCCAATTCGCTTCAGATCGTAGGCGTATTGCTCGGCCATGGCCGCTACGTCGTCTACAATGAGAACGACAGTCGTGGCCCTCTCAACCATTAGCCCCCCCTGGCAACTCTACCACGAACTTCGTACCGACCCCTGGCTCACTCTCCACCCTCAGTGTCCCGTTGAGATCGAGCACCAAGCGGCGCACGACTGAGAGACCGAGTCCGGTACCCAGCTGCTTTGTGGTATAGAAGTCTTCGAACGCCTTTTCCAGCTCATCCTCTGTCATCCCCGACCCCGCATCCGCCACAGAGATCCGAACGCCCGACGATCCCGAATCACCACTCGACCGTGTCGACACCGTGACGATTCCGCTGCCGCTCTCAACTGCCTCTATAGCGTTGCGCATCAGGTTCTCAACGATACGGCGCAGCGCAACCGGATCGCCGGTTACCGCTGGCACTCGCTCGGCCAGATCGAGATCCACTCGGACCTGCTCGGAGCGTTTCACGTTGCGGCTCAGCTGTCGGATAATCTCGTTGACGTCACACGGTTGTCGATCCACGCGTGGATAGAGACGCGCGTAGTTGGCAGCAAGATCCTCTAGATAGGCGATACCAGACTCGAGTGTCGCTTGCCGTTCCTGGTACACCGACTGCAGCTGGCCTGGATCATCTTGCGCTACCTGCTTCAAATGACGCAGCACGTTACGGATCGGGATGAGTCCGTTCTTGATATCGTGGTTGACTTGGCGCGCAATCTCACCAACGGTAGCCCGCCGTTCGATCTCCTTCAGCTTGGCTGCGCTCTTGTGCAGTCGCTCTGTCATTGATCCCAACAGCCGCGACAGAGTTCCGACCTCATCCTTGCGATCGCTCTCAAAGCCCACGTCGAGTCGGTCCAGATCGACCTGAGAAGTCTTGCGGGCCAGCTCAGCCAAAGGTCGGCTGAGAATGGTTGACAGCCAGGTAGCCGCTAACAGAGCCGCAACAGCTGTGACAAGCACCGCGCCCGCAAACCAGACATCGATGCTACGAAGCAGCTCGTGTAACGGTCTCAGCGGATGCGTGACCAGAATCGTGGCCGCGGAAACTTGCCCGCCACCACCAGGCATCACATACGGGATCTCGATCTCAGTTACGATCTGGTCCGTGAGTAGCGAGTCAAAACCACGACTCTCTACTGCCCCCCCTGCCCCTTCTGCCCCTACTCCCATAGCCGCCAGAGTGTCCTCCAACCCACTGTCGGACGACAAGACCCCACCCACATGCACCAACGACACTGCCAACTCTTGACCGCCAGCAAGCCGGCTCAGAAACTGCCGTCCTACCGATATTCCGCCAACGATGTCGAACCAAGCATCTCCCAGGCGAACCGAGTCCGACCTGACCAAAGCCAGAAACGGGGCAGTGGCAGTCCTGGCGCTCACCAGCATGACGCTGCCTGGTACGGGCCTCAAGGCATCGGGCAGTTCCGGTTCCAGTCTGTCATACTCATTCCGAAAGTGGCCTGAGCTGATGATCCGTCCCGAGGGGTCCTGGATCTGCAGCATGGACAGGCCGCCCAGGCGCATGGCACTGCCGGCAGAATCGAGGGGGTATTGTCGGTTCGCAGGCGCGCCCTGAAGCACTGCGCGCCGAAACGGATTGTCCGCTTCGATGTCTCTTGCGAGTGCGTCGAGCATGGAACCGATCGCCTCACCCTCTTGGGCCAACTCCGACCGAATCACTGAGGCCAACGCAAGAACTCGCTGTTGAAACTGCTCGGTGAGCCGAGCGCCCACGTTGTAGCGAATCCCGACGCCCACCACGATCAGGGGAATGACAACCAGTACGGTGAAGGCCAGCATCAACCGGGAGCGAAGACTCATGGCAGATAGAGTACCGGAGTGCCGTCCCGGTCGATGGCAAGTCCGATCCGGCCTCGATAGACGATCGCTTGTCTACGGGTATCCACGAGCGGCACGAGCGAGCGACTGAGCTGTAGTTGGGAGGGGCCTACCGGAGACGAACCACGCCGAACGATCCAGCCAGTTCGTGTAGCGAGGTCAGCAGCGGATCTGCACGGGTTTGCTGTCAGTCGGGGGAGCGACAAGACATAAGCCATGTTCTGACCTGCCAGCAGAGCTTGCCTGAATGACTCCGCGTCGAGGGCAGCCGTCTGGAGCCGTGTCCCTCCAGTCGAAACCGACGCGGCCAGCGCCGGATCGACTCCGAGACGCAGGAGTAGTTCCCGGCCATTAGGGGCTCCTCCCAGGGCCACCAGACGTTCTGCCAGGTCACGAGCCACCGCGTCGCTCGCCTCAAATGCAACATGGGCGGTGTTGGATCCCGAGCGCCTCGTCGGTGCCCGTGGTTCGTTCTCGTCGAGAAACGCCTCACATTGATCCAATTCATCCCACCACAGAGGTGGTGTGGCTGCACGCGCCTCAGCTCTCACGGCGTCTCTTGCCAACGCCTCCCTCGTTTCCAGCGGCAGACCGATCTCATTCCACGGGTCAGTACCCGGCCGGCCTTCTCCGGTCGTGCGGGTCGGAGTGGCAACCACGTAAGTCACGTCCCACGGTAACGCAACCAAGTCACGATCAGGCTGGGTCACCGCGTAGTCCAGGGCCCTAGCATCACTAGTTACCAGCAGATCGAAGCGATCATCTATCACGTCGCGGGGATCCCTGCCCTGCACAACACGAAACTCGATCGCCGGCCCGCTGCCGGTGCCACGTTCCGAAAATGCGACTGCAAACACTCGTCGAGAGTCATACTCAACGATACGATACGGGCCGGTGCCAATCGGCCAGGTCACACCTTCCGACCACTTGACGACGGCCAGGTCAGGGGAGGCAAAGAGCGATGGAACAGACCGGTGCGGCCGAGTGAAGACAACCTCCAGCTCTCTCTCACCTGTCACGAATAGCGAATCGGGCTCCAAGCCGTGCCGTTCAGCAGCACCGGTTGCCCGCCAGCCTGCGATAACCAAGGCTGCCGTCAGTGGAGTATCATCCCAGAACCGAGCGTCACGCCGGAGAACAAATGACCACCGCAGGCCCTCGTCTTTGCGCTTCCACGATTGCGCAAGGCCCGAGAGCACCCTTCCCATACAGTCTACTCGAATCAAGGTCTGGTAGAGCTGACGATACAGCAGTCTGTCGCTATAGCTGTGCGGAGTGGGAGCGTGGGAAAAATCGACGCCGTGACTCAGCGCGACTCTGATTGTGTCCGCCGCCGACGCCGGGGCTGGAACAAGCACACATTCACCCGCAAGTGGCGCCGCATCCACCGTAGGCACGGACGTCGTGCCACATGCGGTAACTAGCAGGACCAGAAGCGATCCGAGAATGCCGGCACTATGTCCCTTGCCAGCCGGACCCTGTACCCGATACTCCGCACTCATCGACGATCCCGTCTACTTCGTCTCCGCCACGAACATCTGCGCAATTGCCATCCCGTATTTTGCCGAGTCGAACGGCAGAGAGTTGACCTGCAACGACACCACCACGCCTATGTCCGGGTAGTTCAGGAGAAAGGAACGTGTGCCCTTGACCGTCCCAGTGTGACTTGGAAAATCTCGTCCCTGAGGGTCGGTGCGGATCCACCACACGATCGCTTGCTTGTGCTGGAGTGGTACTGGTTCACCGTTGGGTACAAACCGTCGTATTGAGGGGTCCAATTGTGGACGGTACATCTCTTGTATCGTCTCACGACTCAGGAGCAGCCCCCGATTCAATGCGATCCCAAGTCGAACCAGGTCTTCCACTGTGGAGAGCATACCACCACCGGCATACTTGTAACTGACATCGGCGTAGCGTGGATTGACCAGGACGCCGTTCTGATCCCGCACGTAGCCACGCCCGCGGTTCTGGACGACTCTCGAGGGAACGTCGAACGAGGTGCTGAGCATACCAGCCGGCTCCCAAACGTATTCACGACAGTACGCTTCGAAATCCATACCGGTAACACCCTCCACTATTCCATGCATGAGGTTCATCGCATGTGAGGAGTACAGCCAGTGAGTGCCCGGTTCGAACAGGAGCGGATCGTCCCGCCATAGCTGGGTAGCCTCCTCGAATTCACCGTAGTGGCGCATCTCGAGGAGACCGTAGGGCCCGAATTCCCGTCCGTTGTAGTGACGGATTCCCGACGTGTGCGTCAAGACCTGTCGGACAGTGATGGGGTGTGCCTTCTCTGGATAGTATGGCAAATAGGTTTGGATAGTGGCATCCAGATCGACTTTGCCTTGTTCGACCAGTTGCATGATTGGGATCACCGCCAGCACCTTGGAAACAGACCCAACGTTGTGGACCGTCCCACCTGTAGCAAGTACCTTGTTGTCCAATTCGGCGAAACCAACGCCATCCGCAAAGACCAGCTCATTCCCTATCGCGATGGCAACTGACATGCCGGGGACCCCTGTCTCGTTACGCACCTGCTCCATGTAGGTCCTAATCTGCTCAGCATCCACCTGAGCAGAGAGGAGATCGGGCGAGAAGAGCGTTACTGCGAGGGCAGCAACGAGTGGGAGCGGCACCCTTCCTGCTTGCCTATGAGTTGAAACCATTGGTGGTAACCTTGATTAGAGGCGACGCCCTCAGACTACGTCGCGAACGGCGTCTGCGCTAGACCGATCGAACAGCCGCAAGGCACCGCCTCGCCAATCCACAACATCGGCCGACAGCCTGAGATGTTCCGGGCACATGTATGCCGTGGACGCGAAGAAACCCCGGATTGGTGTCCGGGGTTTCCCTGGCGACTCACTGAATCGGAGTGGTTGGCGTGATCACCCTTTACTGGAGTGCAGTGCGAAGGCGGCTCCCTGTGGATCCACGCACTGGGTGACCATGTCGCCACCCGGTACCTCCATGGGGCCTTTCAAGACCGTGCCGCCGGCCGCTTTTACCTTCTCCACTGCCTGTTTCATGTCCCCTACTCGCACATAAAGTAGCCAACCCGGCGGCATCTCCTTCGGCTTGTTGAACATACCGCCCAACGGGATTCCGCTGCCTGGCCGTCCATACATCTGGTAGGTACCCATCTCACCCATATCGTGGTCTCCTGTTTTCTCCCAACCAAACAGCTTGTTGTAGAAATCGAACGCGGACTCGTGGTCGTCGGTCGCGAGTTCATGCCAGGAGAACTCCCCTATATTGGGTGGTCCGTCGTGGCCGGGTGCTGCCTCGGCAGGGGTGAATACCGCGAATACCGCGTGCTGCGGGTCCTGCAGCACCGCAAAGCGGCCGACCGCAGGGATATCGGTGGCCGGTACTATCACGGTACCACCGTTTTCCACTGCTAGCGCAACTGTGGCATCAGGATCCGGTACAGCGACATAGGCTAGCCAATGCGGTGGGCCCCCTGCCTGTTTGGCCTCCTCCGGCAGATTCATGATTCCGCCCAACGGCGCATCGTTGTTGGTCCACATCGTGTACGGCGTGTCTCCACCTTCCCACGCGGTGGTCCCCCACCCGATCAGATCGGTGTAGAAGTCGGATGCCGCATCCTGATCGGACGTCATTAGGTCATACCAGACGAACCGACCGCGTGACGTGTCTTCAGACATAGTCTCCTCCTGGTCCCTGGGGATTTACAATGACTCTGAGAGCGTCAATGATGGGAGCTAGTACGTGCCAAGGCCATCGGTTTGTTTCAGCTTGCGATTAGGCCGTCACGATACGAGAATGAATGGGGGAACTGCTCTACCCGACGAAACTTTCCCAGCGTGGGAGCCGTCCAGATTGGCGGATAAGCCTGGGTTGGAGCGACGGTTTTCTGCAATAGAGGATCGCTATGGCGTTGATTGAATGTCCGGAATGTGGTACTGATGTTTCCTCCCGTGCCCAGACGTGTCCCAGATGCGCCTATCCTCTTGGCAAGGGCCAGAGGGGGCTGCGTAGGTCACACGGTGCAGGAATCCCCTCGCCATACAGTGGCCTGGACGTGGCGAAGGCAGTCGTGGCCAGGGTGGTGCTGGGTGGAGTCCTCTTTGCCAGTGGAGTGACATGGGAGGCGCCCCCAGTGATCATATCTTCGCTGGTGATTTTTGGATCGTGCGTACCAATTTGGTTCAAGGCCAGAAGGGCTGCGATCCTGGGTTCAGGTGATGAAGCCGGAGCACTCGAGTCCCGCCTCAAGGAGTTCATGTCCGACATGGAGTACCGTCAGGTACAGCAACTGGATGACATCGCTGACCAGAATGCCAGGCAGATAGCGGAACTCGAGGAGAGACTGGATTTCACGGAGCGGCTGCTTGCCAAGCAGGCAGATCCAATGCAGCAAGCCAATTGACGATGCAACCCAATACTGCCAATGTTCATCAGAGATAGCAGACCCTGGCTACTGAGTTTGAGACCCTGGCGCGCTTCGATTTGACATGGTACGCAACGACTACGACAATAACGACGACGACCTCGAGATTGAGCCCCGGGACGAACACGGTGGGGACGAAGAACTCGCGTTCGACGAAGATGAACTGGGCATAGGCCCGCAAGCGGGACCGGGAAGTGAGGATGACGTGGAGATCTCCATGGAGGTCGACGTGGATGGCCGAGAGGTCTGGTACGCTCAAGATCCCAGAGTCCCTGGTAGCAGCTCAATCGGCCACAGCGCCGAAGAAGCCGTGGATGGTGTGGAGGACCGGCGGCAGCAGTATCGCGAGATGCTACGCCGATCCCGTGACGGAACCGTGGAAGATGAGGATCCGGACGAGATCCCGGAGCCTGAGCACACAGGCGAGCATGAGGTGAGGATCTCGATGGAGGTGGATGAGAGTGGCCGGGAGGTCTGGTACGCGAAGGACCCCCGCGTGCCCGGGAGTCAGTCCATCGGGCACAGCGCCGAGGAAGCCGTTGACGGGCTCGAAGAGCGGCGCAAGCAATTCCGCGAGATGTTGAAGAAGTCGCGCAAAAAGGGGAAAGGAGAATAGGCCCCGTCGGTCCAGCTAGCTCCCCCCAAAGACTGCTTCGAGTCTCATGACGTTCTCCAGCATCACGCTCAAGTAGTCACCATCCGGGGGCCTGTTGCCACACTGGTTGAACACGACAGGCTCCACACCCAGCTCACGAAGCTGCCGCGCAGTTTCCGGCAGTGGAGTGTCTTCCCACAGCATCCATCTGGCCGGTTGATCCCGCAACATCGCTCGTAGGTCGCGCCACATGCTGGCACTGGGCGCCTCGTCCGGTTCCCACTGGACGCTTCTCAGGTTCAACCGGTACTTGCGAGCCAAGTACTGATACACCGGGTGGGATGCCAGGAGTGGCGTATCACCATTGGGCGCAACCGTCTGCTGCAGCCTCCGATCGAGCTGCATCAGGTCGTGTTCGAGTGATGCAAATCCGGCTTGGAACTCCGTGGCTTGATCTGGCCACTCAACCGCAAAGGCCTGTCTTATAGCATCCGCTTGCCTTATCGCGAGGGTTGGATCGAGCCAGGTTGTGAACGCCGTACCTTCGTGCGAGTGCTCACCTCCGGGTCCGTGCGTATGCGTCACAGCACCCTCGATCGAGATCAACTCGTCGTCGAACGCATCGGACGTGAAGACCAGCCTCGACTCCGGCAGGCTCACTTTATCGATCCACTTTGCGTACGTAGCCCCGTTCAAGACTATGAGGTCTGCCAACTGATAGCTGGAGATAGCCTCAGGATCCGGCATCCAGAATGCTGGATCCACGTTGACTGGTACGGGGAATTCGGCCTTAACGAGACCTGCTCCAATCCGCTCGGCAAAATATTGCAGTGGGTAGTTGACCGTGTATACCGTTGGCGGCGTATCTGTCGTTCCACCCGAAGAGTCATCCTGCGAGACGTCTCTGGCACATGAGATCAAGTGAGCGAGAACCACCAGGACGACAGCGGATATCAGAGCGTGTCGTGCCTTCATCGATCAACCTCCGTTCACACAGTTCGAATCAGTTGCCAAGCGGCATGATCACGCCGAACGACAAGCCGTAGGACATGTTCTTGACGCTGGTATCTGAGTTGTTCAGTATGTCCTTGAGGCCGTAGTCGTAGCGAAAATCGATGAAGAAGTTGCGCAGACCCAGGCTGACTCCTCCGAGCAGGCCATAGTCCGTACCACTCACATCAGCATCGAAGCTGGAGCAACTTCCGCTCTCAACGTCGGTCCCAGATGCCACTGTTATGTTGCAGCTCACCCTGACTGCAAACGTGCCACCCGCATATGCCGAAATTCGCATTGCCGAGCGACGATCGAACGGAGTTCCGACAACCAAGAGTAGCGGAAACTCTATGTAGTTGATTCTGATCGACGAGTTGACTACCCCACTGAAATTTTCCTCGCCCTTCTGGATGTACCAGCCCTCCAACCGTACACCTACCAGTCCGTTTGCCGCTACCGGTTGCTGCACGTACCCACCACCTTGCCATCCCCAGCGCCAGCCACCACTTGTCTCACCGTCCACACGTAGCTTGGACCGGTTGGGCGCCAGGGCGAAGCCGGCGGTTCGACGTGACTGGGCCTCCGCACTCACCGCGGGAAACAAACTCAGCAGCATCGCCGCACCCAGTAACATCAAACACTTCCTCATGAATTCCTCCTCTTCGTGGTACGCTGACCTCCCGACCGTACCGAAGATCAGGATGGACTAGAGGATCAGCGCTCTGATTGCAGCCGACCCGAACCTGCTGGTAATGAACGTCAGTCCCATCGCCAGTATCACACTCGTCGACAGGACTACGACAATCTCTGAGACTACGATCGACCCGATACTGCCACGAGACCCACCAATTCTGATCATGGTCTGGATCTCACGCTGCCTAAGCTTGAGAGACAAGATGAACACCAAGGCGGCTGTAGCAAGGGTTGACATCCCAACGACTACCACCGCCACAATCACGTAGCTCTGGACGGTTAGAATGGTATCCAGAAGTTCGTCCATGACGGTGATCGGCGGTACAACCTGAGACATGTCATCCGCCGACTCGTAGCGACCCCTGAGGAGTGCTTCAGAGCGTTGGTCCGAAGGAACCGCGATGATTGCGGTCAGGTTGTTGTCACCGAGGTCACCGTGAAAATGAAACGAGTCAATGTTGTCCGGCGTGATCTCGTTGTACTGAACCACCGCAGCATTTGCCACTATGGTCGCGGAATCACGTGACAGCACGGAGCCCACCGCCTCACTGCGAGACAGGTCCTGATGGCCGTGACCGGCACCTTCGATGATCCAGGTAGTCTTGATGTCGACGAACACCGCATGGTCGTCCGGTGAATCGGAGAATCCGAGTATGCCTGCCACCCGCATCTTGAGCGGATAAACCCCAGTGATATCGAACACGTTCTCAGGCGATGAGATCACCGCCCCACCGGGCTCGACACCAAGAGCTTCGGCAACACGTGCACCCAAGACACAGTCTCCCAACATCGTCAGGTTGGTGCCCCGCACAACTTCCAGTCCACGGAACTCGAAGTACTCGATCGTAGTCCCCACTATGGGGTGGCCACGGGCGCGGAACCGGACGTACAGCGGAATCGCCTGTGCCATTCTAGTCATATCGATTCGTGCCACTTCGGAGTACTTCATGAGCGCCGGGACGTCCGACTCGAAGTAGAGCGAGTTCAGTACCAACTCCAGCGGACTCCCTTTCGCCCCAACAATGAGTGGCGTCGCTTCGGCACGGGTGGTCAGCTGGTCGGCACTCTGGCTTACCAAGACCCTGAGACCGACCGGAAGGAACACGATCAACGTAATCGAGGTTATGAGGATCGCCGTCTTGATACGGTGATAGACCAGGTAACGCCAGGCGAGGTAGAGGGAGTCTTTCACCGTTGTCCCGTTTCCCCGTTGTCCCGCCGTCCCGGGCTCCCGGCGATCCGGCTTGCCGCCCTCTCCCCGCTACCAGAAAGCGCAGAGTGAAAATCATGGAAGTCGATTACCCGACCGAACCGGTCGATCAGGTCATAATCGTGGGTCACTGTAACCAGAGTCGCTCCCGTGCGTGCAGCGTAGTCGAGTAGAATGTCTAGCACTCGACCCTTGTTGCTGGGATCCAGGTTCCCGGTGGGTTCGTCCGCCAGCAATAGCACTGGATCTGGCAGCAGTGCACGGCATACCGCGACCCTCTGCTTCTCACCCTGAGACAGCTTGGTGGCGTGCCGATTGAGTTTGTCTCCAATGCCAACCTGGTTGGCTAGCTCGATCGCGCGGTCGCGCACCGCCTTGTCGAGTTCCATCGAGGCATTGATTCGATAGGGTAGCAGAATATTGTCCAGTACCGTGAGATACTCGAGCAGTTCAAACTCCTGAAACACGAGTCCGATGTTGCGAATCCTGAAATTCCGCCGCTCGGCATCGCTCAGCGCTGTAACTTCCACTGCGTTCGTGAAGATCTGACCGGCCATGGGTTTGGTGACGCCAGCCATCAGGTTGAGCAGCGTTGTCTTACCACAACCACTAGGACCGATTACGGCAGCTGTGGTACCACGCTCAATTGCAAGGCTGGGTATCTCGAGACGGAATTCGCCCTCGGAATAGCTGAACTCCAGGTTCGAGATTCGGATCATCTCGACTCCCACGTCGTCCGATCAGCCGAGAAACGCCTACTTGCGCCTCACGGAACCACATTCAGATACGAATATGCTCACCAAGTCAGCACCGCCAGTGAACTCGATACGTCCACAATCCAATACGGTCGCGTACAGAGAATCGCTCACATGGAGGTCGCCGAGAGCAGTTCCTCTCACAGTCGCATATGTGATGTCACTTGTGAGCTGCAGCGCGTCATAAGTACCGGTGAGCCTGACATCGACATTCTGATAGCTAGTGGCTCCGGCGAGCGACATGCGGCCATTGCCATCCAGAACGGCATAGAGCGAATCCGTATCGACATTGAAGAACTCCACGGCCGAGTTGCCGACAACGAGTAACTCACCCATGGTCTTCGCGGTCAGGGTATAGACGATTGGCACGGTTGGTAGCGCATTGATTGCGTCCTCTATGCCGATCACCAACTGGTTGGACGTCACCTCGGACTTGATGTACTGCATCAAGTTCTCGTCCGCCGTGATCGAGAGCGACTCGGATCCGCTTAAATCTATGGTCAAGAGACCGGGTCCCAATAGCTTGATGGAACTGTAACCCGATACTTGCCGTGCCTCCGTAATGATGTTGCCCGACCCCGGGACGTCCGTAGGATCGTCATTGTTGCTCGAACAAGCCAAGCCGAATACAAAAAGGGCCAATACGGCCATCGTCAGTACTTTCTTCATGCTCATACCCTCCAAATCAACCGAACTGCACCTGCTGTGATGGGCGGAAAAGTAGCCATCTCCACGAGATCATGCTACGGAGGAAGCCTTGGTTTTTCCGGCGCTGACCGCTCGTAGTCACTGCAGCCCTTCAAACCCCTGTGCGAGTATCGCAAGACATACCGCTATCCCGTTGGCGAAGTTCCCCAACCTTATGTTCTCATTGGGGCTGTGTTGGTTGTTGTCCGGATTCACGGTCGGAACC
>JAUVRV010000130.1 GCA_030597435.1 Gemmatimonadales bacterium
CCGTTGGTCAAATGGCTTGGCGAGGCGCTGCGATACTACGTCACAGTTCACCGCAACCGCGACGGATTGAAGGGCTGTTATGTACACGACGCCCTGGCGATTGGGGAGCTGTTGTGTCCCGGACTGATGACGTTTGCCGCCCATGGATTGCGGGTCGACCTTGACGACGGCGCACATCGTGGCCATACAAGAGTGAGTCTCCGCGGTGACCCGCTGCATATCGCGGTGGATGTGGACGTTGCCCTCATGCACACGTTGCTCGATCGCGTGTTCGGAGAGCGGTGGTACACCCAACAGGGAGCAGGAGAGAACAAATGACCGGTGGACAGGTGCAGGTGGCCGTGGTCGGGATGGGAGAGGTCGGCAGAGGTTGGGCTGCGTTGTGCGTGGCGGCCGGATGGCCTGTCGCCATATACGACAACGAGGCCCATGCACTTCACGAAGCTGCCGCCGAGATCAAGCATAGAGCCCAAGCTCTCGTGGCTCTGGACCAGGCCACTCAGCCCGCCGTTGAGGCCGGGATCGCCGCTCTTCGGGCGGGCAGAAGCCTGCTGCAGGCGTGTGGTGACGCTGCCTGGGTGATCGAGGCGGTCCGAGAGGACCTGCTAGCAAAGCAAAAGGTGTTCGAGGGAATCGAATCTGTTGCAGGAGGCGCAAGGGTCATCACGAGTTCCTCCAGCAGCCTCAGCGCCAAAGACGTCGCCGGCCGCTGCAGGAGGCAGGAACGCTGCCTCATTGCCCACCCCTTGAACCCCGTCGAGCTGATGCCGCTAGTCGAGCTGGCGCCGAGTCCGTACACAGACGGTGCGTTGGTGGAACTATTGAAGGGCTGGCTGCGAGCCCTGGGACGGATACCAGTAACTATCAATAAGCAGGTACCAGGCAACGTTGCCAACCGCATAGCGGCCGCAGTATGGCGAGAAGCAATCGATCTGGTTCTCAAGGGAGTAATCGACGTTGACGATCTGGATCGGGCCGTGTCACTCGGCCCCGCACTGGGATGGGCCGCCGCGGGACCACACCTCACCTACCACTTGGAAGCTGGCGACAAAGGACTCGAGGGCTTTCTCCAGCAGCTACTCCACAACTTCGAAGCCACGTGGTCCGACCTGGCCACGTGGTCGAAGCTCGAGCCAGAGCAACGCCACAAACTGATCTACTCGATAGAGAGCACCTACGAGGACACCGTGGAGAAGCTGAGGCCGTTACGCGACCGCAGGCTAGCCGGCATTCTACGAAGTTTGGAACGAACCAGACGAACAGTGGCTATGCGTCGAGTCTCGGAAGATTAGGGCTGGAGAACCTCACACGACCTCTTTTTCGACCACCACACACAGTAACGATTCCGCCAGCTCGTGACCAATCACCTGTTCCTTGACCGGTGAACCGGTCAATCCGATCGTCGTGGGTCCGCGGAATGGTTGTCGTGCAAGAACCTCAAATGAGACACCCGGCTTCAGGCCCAGGGAACCTACGAAGCGCAAGCGCTCGGCGTCCTTGTCGCTCACCATGCGGAGTTCCGCAACGCCTCCTACCGGAACCTCCGAGAGAGTGATGCAAGAAGGAGTCTCGATCGTGCCATCCCTGGCTGGAATCGGAGCACCGTGGGGATCATAGCGCGGACTGCCAAGCGCCATGGCCATGCGCTCGATCAGCTCGTCCGACACGGCGTGCTCCAAGCGCTCGGCCTCTTCGTGCACCGAGTCCCAGTCGTACCCCAACTTCGTCGTCAGGTAGGTTTCCACGACTCGGTGGCGACGGACCATCCTGAGCGCCGCTCGCCGACCCTCCTGCGTGAGCTGGACACCTCTGTAGGGCACGTGCTGCAGCAGACCGGCCTCAGACAACCGTTTCACCATGCCACTCACGGACGGTGGTGCCACATCGAGCGCACCGGCAATGGCGCTCGTTTGCGCTGGACTGCCATCCTGTTCCAGCTCGTAAATGGCCTTCAGGTAGTCCTCGATAGATCTGGTTAGGACTGGCCCGTTGCTAGCCCCGGTCACGCACTCCTCCGGCAGTTTTTTGATAGCCTAAAGCTCAATCGAGGTATGACGAAAAGCAAGCCGCGTCTAATGCTCTAATCGGCCAACTCAATGATGGGCTTGAGGATACGCTCCGTCATTCCCCATACCACATGCGGCCCGAGCACGTACGACGCCACATCCAAGGCGACACCGCGAATGACGACTTGGGACCGCCGCGAGGATGCACGCAGCTCCGACAGCCGCACCCACAGGTGCAGTGTCACCTCGTCGCTCACCCTCACACCAGGTCGATCGGCCACTCCAAAGACGAACGGGCGGACCACAATCGGGGGCAGCACTTTGCTCCTCGGGTGTAGATCATCGAGTTCCCCCAATAGTGGATGACCACTCAGGTCGATCCCGGTCTCCTCGAGGGTCTCGCGGCGCGCAGTTTGCAACAGATCCGCATCGAGGGCTTCGCGACGGCCGCCGGGCAGCGCCATCTGCCCCGACCAGGGATCTCCCTCGTGCTCTGCTCGCTTGATCAACAGGAGTTCGGGATCGCCGGAAGCGTGCGTTGCGAGCACGACAGCGACCGCCGCTTGAATGGCATCCGGCTCCACGATCCGTCGTGGACGATGTCGCGCAAGGAACTCTGTAATAGCAATCAGTGGCATTCGTATAGCAGTGGTTGCAGCAATGGTCGCAAGGAACTTACAGAGCACGTGGTTGTAGACGATAGATAGGATGGCAACGGCGCTCGGGCACTTGCGGACGTCACTATATTTGGGTGGGGCGCGGGGTTCCGTGAAGCATGCGACATTATAAAGGAGGTCACTATCAGAAGCTTTGGTGTCGGACTTCTAGCATTAGCCACTTTCGCTGCCGCTGGAATCATCCTGCGGTACCGCCGGTATGTACCGGAACGCATAAAAGGTGGTCGCAAGCAACCGACGGTAGACAAACTCTACGCCGCCGGTATGTAATCATGTAACCGAGGGCTCCCAACCGGAGCCCTCGAGTCTTTCACTACCACATCAAGGTAGATAGTTAGCGAACCAGCCTACGGTAGCGTCCATCGCCTGCCGCAACTCCGGCGAGTAGCCCGCCCAGGGATGTCTTGCACCTAGGGTATGTGCTCCACCAGAGATAACTCTGAGTTCCGTTCTTGACCGGTTCGCCGAGTCGAACAGTTCCTGCGCCTCAGCCACAGGCACTGACTCATCATTGGCCCCATGAACGATCAACCACGCTGCCTCGACCGCGGTTGCCGCCTTGGGAGTATCCAACACCTCACGGTTCCTTTCGATATCTTCTAGCATGTCGGTGTAGAGCGTCAGGACCTCTCCGGTCCGGGCGTTCACGATGTCATGCCTCCCCGTGGAACGCCATTGCTCGGTTGTCTCATCGTCCCAGCGGAGGAGCTTCGCGATGGCCGCCCACGTGACGAGAGCCCGGACGGCCGATCGCTGAGCTGCGTGGAGGACAGCAATACCACCACCGCGACTGTGTCCGAACAGGCCGTAGTAGTCCGTGGCTGGCAGTCCCTCGACCAGGTTTCCATTCATCAGCGCATTGGTAACCGTGGACAGATCTGCCAGATCGTTGCTGTAGGTGCAGTGTCCGAATCTGTCCGGCTCTGAGAAACTCTCACCATCCGGTCCAACACCACTGCCGCCGAAGTTGAACGAAACTGCTGTCATCCCGGCCCGCGCTAGCCGCTCAGCGAGTTTTGGAAAGAAGCCCCAGTCCTTGAACCCCTTGAATCCGTGACAGATCACGACAGCGGGCCGGCCTTCTCCACCACCAGCTGTCCTCACCTCGCCGCGGAGGGGCCCGCCATCAGATCCGCTGAGTTCGAACTGCGTCCGTTTCATGGTTGACATCCGTTTTTGACCTCACTACGCCGCCTAGGTACATTGCTCAGCGAACCCACTCCGGAGGGAACGCAAGATGGGCCTGACAGCGCGTCCCTCGAGCCCGGCACTAGCTGCCGTCGGGCGCTCGCTCCTATCCAGCCGCGATCGGCTGATCACTCTATGGGCAGATTGGCTCATGGATCGTATGAGCCAGGTCCCGACCATCGATCGTCCCACCATTGAACGGCAACTCGCGTTACTCATCGACATTATGATCGAGATGGCCGGTCCTCTGCGACGACAAGTAGCGGAGCTGTGGTTCAATGCCTGCGACGCATACGGCCGAACTGCTGCCGCGCGTGGATTGGCTGCAGGTGAGGTGGTCGAGGAATTCCAACATCTACGTGAACTATTGATCCGCGATCTGTCGGAAGTGATTGCCGCGTTGCCTGCTCGCCAGTCCTTTACAGCGGTGTTGCGACTCAACCGCATACTCGACAGAGGCATATCGCATGCAGTTGTCGGGTATACCGACGTCCTCGTCGAGACGCTGCTGAACAAGAGGGGTGTCGTGCTCGCTGCTTTCGGACCTGGAGAGACCGCTGTACACACGCGATTGGATCAGCTAGAGGAAGAACTGGCCAAATTCCAGGACCATCGCGCTTAGCACGTCCCTTCCCTAACCCATCACGTCCTCGCCACCGTCGACATTGATGATGTTACCGGTCATCCAGTCGGTGCCGGGCTTCGACAGCGCTACGACTGCCTTCCCGATGTCATCTGGAGTAGTCAGCCGCTTGTGAGGATTGCGCCTCACCGCCTCCACGAACAACTGGTCGCTCCCAGGAATTCGCTCCGCCGCAGGTGTGCGCGTTACGCCACCCCTCAACGCGTTCACGGTAATGTCGTAAGGGGCCAATTCAACGGCCAATTGACGTGTGTGCGACTCGAGTGCGCTCTTGGCTGCCGAAATCGCTCCATAGGAGTGAATCACGCGGTTCGACCCCGATGACGTCATCGAGTAGATGCGTCCTCCTTTGCCCATCATGCCGCGCTGTACCAAATCCTGAGCCCAGTACACGAGAGAATGAGCCATCACGTCGAGCGTCATGTCGATGTTACGCTTGGTCAGCGCGTCGTCGGCTATGTACGGCTTGAGCGTCCCGAATGCGAGCGAGTGCATGAGCACTGCGACGGTGCCACCGTTCTCTTCAAGTTCTGCTGCCAACTCATTGAGCACGTCCGAGCGCTTTCCCTCGTGTGCTGCATTGACATTGAAAAACAGCGCGTCGTGGCCGGTCTCCTCGATCTCAGCCATGACCTCCTCGACGTGCGGCATCGTTGACGCGCGGTCGAGGTGAACACCGGCTATGTGATAACCGGCCCGCGCCAAATGCTTGGCACAAGCCTCTCCAAAGCCACTCGATGCTCCCAGTATGAGCGCCCAGCGTGGCGTTACTACCTGCGCATGTCTCAACGCACCCTCCTGTTCGCAAGCGACGAAAATAGTCAGTCACCGCTTTTTTCGCCATGGCGGGAACCTACGGGTTGCAACTCTTCGGGATAATCGTTTCTATCTGTGCATCCGAAAGCCAAGCCCAGGAAGGGCAAGGCACAGAGTCAGTGAATCACAGCTGAGGTGTCGTAAGCATGGATTACCAGTTGACCGAGGAACAACACATGATCAGGGACCTCTGCCATCAGATCGCAGAGGAAAAGATCAAGCCGGTTGCACAACAGTACGACGAAACCGGAGAGTTTGCCTGGGACATTGTGAAGGTGCTGGCTGACTCTGACATATTCGGTGTCGCCATTCCCGAGGAGTATGGCGGCATGGGTGGGGGCGTTCTGGAGATGGCACTCGTGACGGAGGAACTGTCTTGGGGATGCAGTGGGATCGCGCTGTCGTTTGGCGCAACCGGCTTGGGGGCGTTGCCCATTCTCCTGTTTGGCAATGAGGAACAGAAACAGAGGACTCTCCCGGATATTGCCGCTGGCAGGAAGCTCGCTGCCTTCAGTATTACCGAAGCGGACGCCGGCTCGGACGCGGGTGGAATCAAGACCACAGCCGTCAAGGACGCTGACTACTACGTGTTGAATGGAACCAAGCAGTGGATCACTAACGGCGGCGAGGCCGAGATCTACACTGTCGTGGCCTCAACGGACAAGACCAAGGGTCCCAGAGGAGCGAGCGCGTTTATCGTCGACAAGGACACGCCAGGCCTCAGTTTCGGCAAGAAGGAAAACAAGATGGGCATCAGGAGTTCTGCGACCCGAGAGATCATCTTCGAGGATGTACGTGTCCACAAAGACAACCTGATCGCAAGAGAAGGAATGGGCTTCATCATTGCCCTGAAGACGTTCGATCACGCTCGGCCCGGGGTGGCCTCACAAGCCGTTGGCATAGCACAGCGGGCACTCGACGAGGCGGTACACTATGCTCGAGTCAGGAAGCAGTTCGGTCACCCAATTTCGTCGTTCCAAGGCTTGCAGTTCATTCTGGCAGACATGGCAATTCAGGTCGAAGCGGCGCGAGCGTTGGTCTATGCGGTGGCACGGACAGTCGATGCGGGAGTCAAGAATATCTCGAAGGATGCCGCCATATGTAAGACCTTTGCATCGGATACCGCCATGAAGGTCACCACAGACGCAGTACAGGTATTTGGTGGCTACGGATACATGAAAGAGTATCCGGTCGAAAAGCTGATGCGTGACGCAAAGATCACTCAGATATACGAAGGCTCCAACGAGATCCAACGCAACGTGATTGCGGCCGCTCTGATCAAGGAGAGTCTCGCGAAGTACGGCGATTGAAGCGTAAGCTCACATGGGTGCGCAGGTCGCAGAGATAACCTTCAAGTCTCGGGGAAACGACATTGCCACTGAAGCTCCATATCGGGATTGCCCTGGGCCTGATCGCCGGACTTGCCTTGGGACTGGCCGCCTCGGCAACCGGCTCGCCAGTTCTCATCCGCATCGCAGAGGGCTTCGAACCGCTAGGCGAGGCTTTCGTGAACCTGCTCAAGATGGTCGTCCTGCCACTCATCGCATCGGTGATCTTTGTCGGTGTCTCCTCGCTGGGCGACCTGCGCCGTCTCGGCCGCATGGGTGCAATCACGATGGCCTTTCTCGCTACAACAGCGGTCGTCGGTGTGCTGACAGGGATGGGCGTCATGGGACTGATGTTGCCGTGGGCGAGCGAGGCCGCCACACAAACGATCACACCTTCATCGGTCGAGGCCTCTACGGCCCTGAGACCGATCGCATTCTTGCTGGACCTAATCCCCGACAACCCCTTCGCTGCCGCAGCTGAAGGCGCTCTGCTGCCGTTGATCGTATTCACGGTTCTGATCGC
>JAUVRV010000018.1 GCA_030597435.1 Gemmatimonadales bacterium
ACCAGCATCACGATCTCTTCAGGCGAGTGCATTCCCTCGAGTTCTTCTACTGAACCCTTGACACCTAGCAGGCGTACCAGGCGGGTAGCGCTGAAGTTGAGGACGTTGGTCACCGGGCGAGTGATCCAGGAAAACAGGATCAATGGGCCGGCGCACCATCTGCTCGTGGCTTCAGGAAACGTAATGGCCCAGTACTTGGGGGCTTGCTCACCCACCACGACATGGAGTGCGGTTATCACGGAGATGGCGACGACCGATACGATTGCCCCCCGTGCTAGGAAATCCAATGCCGCCGGAAGTCGGGCGAACCAATCGTGCAGCAGAACGGCGATCGTGTCCTCTGCCACGTAGCCAAGCAGGATGGAAGCCAGCGTGATACCGAGTTGTGCCGCCGACAGTTGACGGTAGAGGTCTTGCAGGGCTGATTGAACCGTCTTAGCCTTCCGGTCACCCTGCCGTACCATCGCTTCGATTTTCGTGCGGCGGGATGCAACGAGAGCGAACTCGGCAGCTACGAAGAAAGCATTGGCGGCGAGCAGTATCGCCACCGCCGCACCACGCAGAAGGAGCGACGTCAGGGTTATCTGTTCCATGGATCTAGCTAAGGTAAGTCACCCCACCGCTACTGCAACTCCCGGCAACGTGCTGGAGTGTGTCGCATGCATCCCGCCGCGGAAGCACACCAGGGCACTAAAACTGGTTCTCGTTCTGACAGTCACGATTATGATTGCCGAGGTGGTGGGCGGTTTGTTGTCCAACTCGCTGGCATTGCTGGCCGATGCCGGGCACATGCTCACCGACTCGGCTGCCATTGCGTTGGCACTGTTTGCCTCCTGGGTCGCCGGCCGACCGGCAACGGCCGAAAGGACGTTTGGCTATCTCCGCCTCGAGATAATCGCGGCGCTGATAAACGGCACGTTGTTGATCGGACTCACCGGTTTGATCCTATGGCAGGCAATCGGTCGCTTCATGACGCCGCCAACGATCGAGCCGCGTATTCTGTTAGGCGTAGCGACACTGGGATTGATCGGCAATGCCGTAGCACTGCGCATCCTGCATGGCGGTCACGAACATTCATTGAACGTGCGTGGTGCCTATCTCCACGTGTTAGGTGACCTGCTGGGCTCTATTGGAGCGATAACAGCGGGCGTGATAATACTGCTTACCGGTTGGACCACTGCCGATCCGTTGGTCTCGATCTTCATTGCGATACTGATTATGATTGGCGCTGTGCGACTGGTGAAAGAGAGTGTAGACGTATTGCTCGAGGCTACGCCAGCGCACATCGATCTCAACGAAGTCGCCGACGCCATCTCAGCCGTTCCCGGCGTGACGCAGGTACACGATCTCCATGTCTGGACCGTAACCTCGGGCGTAGTAGCCATGAGCGGCCACGCTGTCGTGTGTGAACCGGAGCAGAGCCAAGCGGTACTTGAAACAGTTCAGGAGCGGATGGCGGGGCTGGGAATACATCACGTGACGGTGCAGATCGAGAATGTGGAGGGAGGGTGCGGGTAGCTCACCATGTGCGTCGTACTGTGTGTGACCCTCAGAGTGCGACACTGGCCGTGGTAGCTCGTACGAGGTGCGGGGTGCACTTCGCACTTCGCACTCAGTCCTTAACGACGGGAATCACAGGTAATAGATGAAAAGTAGTGACACACCACGTCAGATCCGCAACGTCGCGATCATAGCGCACGTCGATCACGGCAAAACCACGCTGGTGGACAAGATGCTGCGGCAGGCCGGGGTGTTCCGCGCCAATCAGCAGGTGGTAGATCGGGTCATGGACTCGAACCCGCTGGAGCGCGAGCGCGGCATAACGATACTGTCGAAGAACACTGCGGTGCGCTGGAACGACGTGAAGATCAACATAGTCGACACTCCGGGGCATGCCGATTTCGGCGGTGAGGTGGAGCGTATCCTGCGTATGGTGCAGGGTGTGTTGTTGCTGGTCGACGCGGCAGAAGGCCCCATGCCGCAGACCCGGTTCGTGACGCGTAAGGCGTTGGAGCTGGGACTGCAACCGATCGTGGTGATCAACAAGGTTGATCGTGCCGACGCCCGCCCGCTCGAGGTGCACGACGAGGTGCTCGAGTTGTTCATGGAACTGGAGGCCACGGACGAGCAGCTGGATGCGCCGTTCTTGTATGGCTCTGCAAGGGATGGGTGGGCGGACAAGCAGTTGCTTAGTGGCGCTGACGCGTGGGCGGGTAGTGTCTTGAGCCTCGAGCCACTGTTCCAGGCCATAGTGGATGCGGTGCATGGGCCGCCGTGTGAGTCGGAGGAACCCTTCCAGATGCTCGTCTCGACGATCGATCACTCGAGCTATGTGGGCCGAATCGCGATCGGACGGATCGAGCGAGGCAGTGTGCGCACCGGCCAGAACGTGGCACTGCTTCCCCTGGGCGAACCTGGCATGATCTCTGAAACCGAGATCGTGCGTGGTCGGGTGATGAAACTGTACAGTTTCGAGGGGCTGGAGCGCGTGGAACTGCAGGATGCCGCGGCGGGTGACATCGTGGCGCTGGCCGGCATGGAGGGGATCGAGATCGGAACGACGTTGGCCGATCCCGAGCGTCCTGAACGGCTAGTTGGTATCGCGGTAGAGGAGCCGACGATCACCGTCGACTTCGTCGTGAACGACTCTCCCTTTGCGGGGAAGAGCGGCAGGTACGTCACCACTCGGCAGGTGCGGGATCGGTTGCATCGGGAACTCGAGCGCAACGTTGCGCTCGGCGTTGAGGACACGGAACAGCCGGACACCTTCAGGGTCTCGGGGCGAGGGGAGCTTCACCTGGCGATCCTGATGGAGACCATGCGGCGAGAGGGGTACGAGTTCCAGGTGAGCCGGCCGCGCGTGATCACGCACGAGCGGGGCGACGGTTTGCTATCCGAGCCCTATGAGGAACTGGTGGTGGACGTGCCGGAAGACATGCTCGGCGTGGTGATCGAGAAGATGGGGAACCGACGTGGTGACATGATCGACATGAAGAATCCGTGGCAGGGGCGGGTGCGGATGCAGTTCCGGTTACCGTCCCGCGGGTTGTTCGGATTCCGGTCCGAACTCCTCACCGACACTCGCGGTGAAGGGACCATTCATCACCGGTTTCTCGAGTACGACAAATGGGCCGGACCGCTGGGTGGCAGGACCCGGGGGGTACTGGTGGCGGACCGGGAGGGCCAGGCTGTAGCTTATGGCTTATTCGGCCTGCAGCAGCGGAGCACCCTCTTCGTCGGGCCGGGTGCGCCGGTGTATGAAGGAATGATAGTCGGTGAGAATTCCCGACCCGGTGACATGGACGTGAACGTTACCAAGGAGAAGAAGCTCACCAATATCAGGGCGGCTGCCTCGGACGAGCACATCCTCCTCGAACCGCCGCGGCAGATAACGCTCGAGTATGCGTTGGAGTACATCGAAGACGACGAACTGATCGAGATCACGCCGGACGCGATCCGGCTTCGCAAACGCGCGCTCCAGGTGAATGCGCGCAAGAAGGCCGCCCGCCAGGCGCGCGCCGAGCGAGGGTAGCCCGCAGTTCCACTCTGTCATAGGAGCCTTGGAGGAAGCCATGTTGTCCTGGGAAGCGTCGGTTTCGCCGATAGTCGACCAGCGTGAAGAAGGGGATGATCCGTGGGAGGACGCTGACGACTTCGAAGAAGACGACGAGAAAGATCTCGATGACGAGGATGACGATCTGGAAGCCGAGTACGAGGAATACGAGGAGGAGTTTGCCTACGACGACGAGCCGAAACATGGTCGTCGTCCGGCAGAGTTGGATTGACTAGACCACACCGCCCAGCCTATCCCGGCGGCAGGGCGGTACGGAGGTCTTAGCCACCTCCACACGCAGACGGTAAGGCGGTACCCGGCCCCGCCCGATCAGGGGGTAGGGCCGTGTACCCGTCTGCCTTTGGCGTGGGCGCTTGCGGTACTAGATTAGAGTTCCTCAGGGGCCAGTAGCTCAGTTGGTTAGAGCGCACGCCTGATAAGCGTGAGGTCGGAGGTTCAACTCCTCCCTGGCCCATTTCCCGGCTTCCCGGGAACCCGGTGTCCCGGTTTCCCGGCCACTCTCCCGGCGGCCCGGTTACCCGGTGTCCCGGCCGCCCTGCCCCATCGGTATGGACCGTCCCTGACCGTCTCGGCCCGTCTCACCCTGTCGTCTTCATCGTCGGCCGCGGTGAAGTGCGGCCGTGAGAGATTTGTCAAGCGGCCTTGTAGTGAAGTACCTCCACTTCGGAGCCGTTTGCTGCAGCCCGCTCGGCCGCCTCGAGTGCGTGAGAGGCAGTTTCTTCACTCACGTGTTCTTCGCCGCAGTTGGGACAGACAAGACCGGGTACGTCTTTCACGACGATGGTCGTGTTCTCACGCTCGAAGGTAAGGGTCACGTGCCCCTCTGCCAGTTCCGCTGCTCCGCAAATGGAACACTTCATCGCCGCCTCCTTCTTAAGTCCCAAGACCATAGGCTGGGATCCGGTCTGTACACGGTCACGACCATTGTAATGTCGCTGGATGCTTCATCAGCCGCCACTACGTGGATGGGCTCGACGCTCACCCAACCCAGTATCAAGCGGCTGGGCAGGGGACGGTCGTCAGGGTACTCGAAGATCGTCTCGCCAGTTGCTACAACATGACGAACGTCGTCCACGGAAATGTTGCGTTCGAACATCCGCCGTAGCGCGTGCGTGCGAAACACCAACTGCCGGTCGGTCACCACCGATCATTGATCGATCGCGTGGCATGAGTGGTAACCGAATCAGCGCGAAAGGGGTCGACATAATGCCGTTTCCCACGGCTAAGAGCCGCGGCGAGACCCGGCTGCCCGGTTTCCCGGTTCCCCGGCCACCTCACCCCACCGTCTCCGACCATCTCTTCCCGGCGGCCTCGTTCTCCCGGCGGCCGCGGCGGACGGTTCCCGTTGTCCCGATTCTCGGACTCCATACCTCCCGTCTTCTCTCGTTGGTCAGGTAGACACGCCGGACTAACATCGTCTCCGATCGTCCCTCCCTCGTCTGTCATCGTCCGTCATCGTCCGGCCGTTCGCGACGTGAGTCGCCCAATTATCTTTGATCAGACCATAGCTGACTGAAGTAACCTATATGCCACACAAGCACATCTTCTACGTCCACGGTAGGAACACCAAGCCGGCACCGGCGGTGTTCAAGCGCCAGGTGAAGACAGCACTCGGCGCCCGCCTGCGCCAGGTCAATGCAAAGGCGGCAGACGTGTTCGAGAGTACCGACACCAAGTTCACAGTTGCCTACTACGGCGACGTGATGAACGAGCTGATGGTGCAGGCCCAACCGGAGTTGACGAACCAGCTAGTGCGGCGCAACGGCAAGTGGATGGAACCTCACGGACACGATGCGGCCAGTCTCGAGCAGATCATGCAGCGGTCCACCCGGAGGCATAGAGAGAGCGATTACAAGCAACTGGTTGGGAAGCACAGGAACCGGCGCTTTCTAAGTGAAGTGGCGCGTTTGTTCGGTCCGGTCGGGTCCATTACCGGGTTCACCAACTACGCAATCAAACGGATGTTCCCCGACTTCGGAGCGTATCTGACGAGCAGGAAGTGGTCATCACAGATCCGATCGCGCCTGCAAAGCAGATTGAAGCGCGCGTTGGCACGTGGCGACGACGTGGCGCTGATAGCCCACAGCATGGGATGTATCGTCTCCTACGACGTCATGTGGAAGCTCTCCCGGTTACACGAGCACGGCACCGTGCACGATCGCCAGGTTTCACTCTGGCTCACGTTGGGGTGCCCGCTGGGCGAACGCTCGATCCGCAACGAGCTGTACGATGCCGACGAACCCGACGACGGGCTCTATCCGGCCAACGTCCGCAACTGGGTGAATGTTGCCGCGTATGACGACTTCGTAACCCAGGACGGCACCGTGGCGAACGATTTCAGTGAGATGCAGGAGCGTGGGTTGGTCAGGAGCATCAAGGACCTGCCTCGGATCTACACCTTCTGGGTCGGTTCCAAGGGATCGAATCCGCACAAGTCGTTCGGTTATCTCAACCACCCCACGGTTGCGCGGGTTGTGGCGAAATGGCTAAAGCAGTGAGAGGCTGACTGGGATCTTTCTCCGCGCACCGTGGTACAAGGGTGTTCTGCCGAATCACTTACAAGGATTGAGAATAGAGACCTGAAACGTCTGTTGACCATATCATTGGCGCTGTCACTGGCGGCCTGTAACGGTGACGCCGTTTTCCAGCCACTCACCAACGACGACTTCGCGGCCGCATTGAACGTCGATCTGGATGCAATGACCCAGACGGCCTCGGGATTGTACTGGCAAGATCTGGAAGTCGGTGCGGGAGACGAGGCTGTGGTGGGTGCGACGGTGAAGGTGCAGTATGAAGGTTGGCTCGCGAATGGAACCCTGTTCGATACCAGTCGCGACACGGGATTCCCGTTCAGCTTTCAGCTGGGGGCGGGGTTCGTGATCGAGGGTTGGGACGAGGGCGTCGTTGGGATGCGCGTGGGTGGCATCCGCAAGCTGGTGATCCCTCCCGGTCTGGCGTACGGCCAATCGGGTAGGGGATCCATTCCCGGTAACGCCACTCTGGTATTCGACGTCGAGCTAGAGGAGATCGTGCCGTAGTGGGTCAGTCGAGAACGGCCACGGATTTGACACGCGCAAAGATCTCCAGGCCGGGTTCCAGACTAAGCTGAGTCAGTGACTTCCTGGTGATGCGGGCCAGCAGGACCGGACCCGCGGCAGCGCTCGGATCTCCCACGCGCACCAGACAATTCGATGGCGATAAGTCAGCGACCTCGAGTACCGTGAGCTGCAACTCGTTGAGGATGCTGCTGTGTTCTTGAGCTGTGAGTCCCAGGCTTACATCGCGAGCGTTGATTTGCACCCGGACAGGCGTTCCGGGCGCTTCAGGTCGTCTGTGGATGGTGAGGGGACCTAGCGGCGTGGAGACGGTTGTGAGTTCGAACTCCTCATCGTGTTCGTGGACGTTGCCCTCCAGTACTACTCCGGTCTCGTCTCCCCACCAGCGTGCGAAGTCCAACCGACCCAGCACCTGCGAGACGGGACCGGCATCGCCCACCCGTCCCTCCGTCAGCCAGACTACGTAGTCCGACAAACGTGCCACTTCGGTGAGTGAGTGGCTCACGTAAACAATGGGGAGCGACAGCCGCTCCAGTACACGCTCGAGATGGCCCAGTACCTCGCGGCGGGCTGGTTCGTCCAAAGCGGATACCGGCTCATCCATCAGCAGTAGCCTCGGACTCGCCAGCAGTGCTCGTGCGAGTGCAACACGTTGACGTTCGCCACCCGAGAGATTGGCAACGTCACGCTCGAGCAGCTGGGTGAGGGCAAGCCACTGCACCACGTCATCCCATTCGACAACCGGGTCTTCAGCGGGAGCCCGACGCTGTCCGTAGAGCAAGTTCTTGCGTACCGACAAGTGGGGGAACAGATCGGCATCCTGCGAGATGTAGCCAACACCGCGGCGGTGTGGTGGAACGAACAAGCCGGTGCTCTCATCCTGCCATGTATCGCCGTTCATGTGAACTACACCGGCAGCGGTTCTGTGTAATCCGGCAAGACATCGGAGCACCGTTGTCTTGCCGCTTCCCGAAGCACCGAACAGTCCGGTCACGCCGGTAGCGGGAGCCTCGATCTTCACATCGAGTGCAAACTCACCCAGGCGCGTGCGGAGTTCGACGGCGATACCGGTCATAGACGCGGTGTCTCGAATCGCCGATTCAAGGCGTAGACGGCCAATAGTACACTGAAACTGAACAGCAGCAGGATGGCCGCCAGGAAGTGGGCTTCGGTGTATTGCAGTGCTTCGACGTGATTGTACAGGGCAATCGAGAGTACTTCGGTTTTCCCTGGTATGCTGCCGCCGATCATCAGTACAACACCGAACTCACCGACGGTGTGAGCGAAGCCCAAGGTAGCTGCGGTGAGGAATCCCGGTCGTGCCAGTGGCATCACCACCGTGATGAAACGATCGAGTGGGTTTGCGCGCAGCGTTGCGGCTGCATCCAGGAGTCGCGTGGGTACCGCCCTGAACGCGTTGTAGAGTGGTTGTACAACAAAGGGCAGGGAGTAGAGCACGGAGCCGACTACCAGTCCGGGAAACGAGAACACCAGACGCGGCCCGCCCAGTGATTCCCAGAACCGCCCGACCGGACCAGCGGGCCCGAGCAGCACCAACAGGTAGAACCCGAGTACCGTCGGCGGCAACACGAGCGGCAGTGCTACCAATGCCTCGACGATCGGGCGCACACGCGATCGGGTACGCGTGAGCCACCATGCCAACGGAGTCCCACCGATCAGGAGTATCAGCGTGGACACACCGGCGAGTTTCGCCGTGACGATCGCAACGCGCCAGTCAAGCGCCATGAATGCTCACGGTTGGGTGTATCCGAAGTTGGCTATCACTTGTCTGCCGGCATGGCTCCGCAGAAAGTCGAGAAACGCCTTGGCCGCAGGGTTGGCGTCGCCACGTCGCAGCAGAACCACATCTTGGCGGATCGGCTCGTGCATTGAATCTGGTATGATCCAATACTCCGTCGCATCTAGACTGATGACTTGTGACAATGCGACAAATCCGACCTCAACAGCACCAGAATGGACGAACTGGAGAGCCTGCCCGACACTCTCACCGCGCACAATCCTATCCTGGAGTTCATGCCACAGGCCCAAACGCTCCAAGACCTGTTGCGCCGCGGTGCCATATGGTGCTGTGAGTGGGTTGGCAATGGCCAGGTGCTGGAACTCGCGCTCGCGCAACTCGATGTCGCCGGAACGAAGTGAATCCCAGCTTGGTGCATACAGCACTAGCCGCCCAACCGCATAGGTGAACCTCGATCCGGGCACGGCAGCATCGGTCTCTTCGAGCATGCGCGGTCTTGCGACGTCGGCGGCCAGGAACACGTCGTATGGTGCGCCGTTCCGGATCTGTGCATAGAGCTGCCCCGTTGAACTCAAGCTAGTCTCAACTGCTATGCCGGTTGCTTCATGGAACCGCCGCGCTAGTTCTTCGTGTGTTGCAGCGAAATTGGCAGCAACAGCGACTCTGACGAGCTGCGGGCGCTCTGGCGTGGTTTCACCCTGACTGCAGCTCGAACCGACCAGCAGGAGTGTGACTGCTCCGGCTGTTACTCGTTTCAATCTTGACGGTGCCGCCGCCAGCGGGATGCGCTTCAGGTCCATGGAACCCATGTTAGTGAGGCTGAGAAACATAACATGCTGGCAATTGCAGGCTTACGTCTAGCCTGACGGCCAGCAAGTTCCAGATTCTCTATGGTCCAGCGTTGTCAATCCGGTCCAAGACAAGCGCCCGGCAGAATGCCGGGCGCTTGGCGCGTTGCTGGGAAACTTCCTACCGTCCTATGAGCAGGACAGCGCGAACGTGTCCATGTTGATGCTGCAGGAGAAGTCAGTCGTCGTGCCGCCGACATCATGCTGTCCAATTAGACTCGCAACCTGCTGGGCTCCAGGAGTCGGGTCGTAGCTGTAGTACAGCCCGCCCCTCACCTCATCGATGATCCCGCTGGTAGTGATCTTGAACTCCACGCTGGCGGACATCAACTGCGGATCGCCGAACGGGTGTACACCGACACCGAGGCCATGGATGTCCAGTCTGCACCCGTCATCCGTCTCGATCCACGTGTTCTCGCGGGCAATGGTAACACGATAGCTGGGAGTCGAGTACGGGTGCATGGCGTCTCCCATGCCGATCACACTGAAGGTCCCTTGCCCGGTACGAGCACCGGTCGGTTGACGGAACATGTCCCATTCCATGATACAGACGTCACCTTTCACCATCCCATCCTTACAGGCGTCAGTTAAAGGGTTGATCGTACCGCGGAATTGAATCTCTTTGCCCGAGAGCCCGTCCATATCCATATCGAATCCGAACGCCCCGGTTGTCAGGTTGAGGGACCTGTCACCGTCTGAGGTGTCTTTGCCAACGGCTAGCCACTCCAAGATATGAGTGAAGCCGTCCATCATGTCAGTGAGTCCCTTCACACATGTCCCGGAGCAACCGGTCAAAAGATTGAAGGTCTCTTCAAGCTGCTCGGTATCCTCGGGATCGAGTACGGAGTTACCATCTCCACCGCATGACACGGTGGACATGAACGCGCAAGCCAGGGCGCAGGTCAGGAGTCGTCTGAGGCTGGTCATTGGGAACCCCCTTGAGGAGTGATTGCTTGCCCCTCGCTGCCGGCAACCCGGTACCTGAAGGGACGCTATGTTCGTCTGTCTAATTCAGGAACAGGAAACCAGCGCCGAATGGCTCATGCCGGATGGTCGATGAGGCTTGACTTGGAGGTATGGTTGGGTGAGTGGCTTCCGGTTGGTGCAACCGGGGCGTTGAGGAGGGACCTGGAGGCGTTAGACTAGCCGCTGCCTTCGTCCGTTCGGAGTGATCTACGATACTGCTGGGCCAGATCCGGCTTGCCCCATCTCTCGTACAACCCGACCAGACGCCGCAGCGCGTCTTGAGTGTATCGGTCGTCATCTCCGGAACTGGTTCGGAGAGTACGGTAGCCCTCTAATAGCAGCCGCTCGGCTTCGTCGTATTGGGCAAGCGCACCGAGGCAGCTGGCAAGTGCGGCTTTCGCTGTAGCGGTCCAGGCGTGATTGGCACCGAGTAGCTCGGTGTACATGTCTACCTTGGTGCGCAAGGGAGGCTCGGCTGCAGCGGTGTCGCCGCCTAACATGTAGAACTGACCCAGTACGCCATATCCGGATCCTATTCGCCAGTGTCCGTCTGGCCAGTGACTCTTGGCGACGTCGAGGGACTCACGGAGGATTTCTTCTGTCTCCTCGGTCTTGCCTTGTATGTCCAGGGTGCTTGCGAGGTTGTTGAGCAGCAGGATCACGTTTGGTGCCACACCAAATTGTCGCTCCAACTGTACTGCCTCTCTGTACAATGGCTCCGCCTGCGCGTAGTTGCCCTGAGTCCGATACAGATATGCCAGATTGTTGAGTGCGGGAGAGAGCAGGCGAGCGCCGGAGTCGCCGTGCGCTCTCAGCTCCGAGATTGCTGATTGGTAGACCAACTCCGCAGAGTCGAGCTTCTCGCGGGCACGCAACACGAAAGCCAGATTCATGAGAGCGTCGACAGTTACCAAATTATGTTCGCCCAGCAGCTGACGACGTATCTCCACCACTTGCTGCACCAATACCTGTGCCGAGTCCGCTTGTCCCAGATCGCGGAGCGAGACCGCCTGCCCCAACTTGGCTGAGGCGGCGTCCAAAGGATCTCCGTCCATGTCCTCGTACAACAGCAGCGCTTCGGTGAAGAGTGGCTCCGCTTCATCGAATGTGCGTTGATTCTGGTATGCCCAGGCCAATCCTTCAATGGCCTTGGCTAGCTCGATGCTACCATTTACGTGCACTTCGCGTAGAACGCTGACGGCACGCTCACGCAGTTCTATTTCCTCGTCATACAGACCGAGGTTGTTGTACACCTCTCCCAGTACGCCGAGCAATTCGGCGCCGATTTCAGGCTGATCTCTCAGCGTAACCTCTACCTTGTCAGCGCCCTGATCGAGCAAGGTCCTCACGCGTACCGTGTCACCAAAAATCTGGCTGGGCTCGGCCGTCTTGAAGAGATCGACCAGCAGTGCGGACACCTGTTCGGTAGTCTCCGCCTCTTGGGCGATCGCTCGGGATTGCGCCGCGGTTGTTACCGCATAGCTGACAGCAAGTATGGCGAGAGCGACCAGGAGGACCGCGAAGCCGGCTGCAACTGAGACCGCGATCTTGTTGCGCATGACGAAACGCGATGCACGGTAGCCAAGCGAGTCCTTCCGAGCGGTAACGGTCCGACCCTGCTGGTAACGACGGATATCCTCGGCGAGGAGCGACACGGAAGCGTACCGTCGGCTCGGGTCTTTCCGTAGGGCCATCAGCACGATGGTATCCAGGTCACCGGCCAGCTCTCGGCCCAAACGGTCAGTCGTGGTGCCTCGCACTTCTGCTGCAATCCGGGAAGCCACAGGACCGGTGGCTTCGTCACTCACGGCTTTCGACTCCCGCCGGATGGCAGTGCTCGGAGGTGGAGGCTCGGTGGTGCAAATCACACGCTCCGCATCACTGGGCGAACTGGGTGGCAGGACGTACGGCTGCTTGCCAGTCAGCAACTTGTACAGTAGCACTCCCAGTGCGTACACATCCGTCGAGGTAGTGATTGCCTCACCCCGAACTTGCTCTGGACTGGCATATGCGAGGGTCATGGGACTGGCACGTTGCGTAAAGGTCGTCCCGCGTTCCTCGTGGTCGTGGCTGATTATTCGTGCGATTCCGAAGTCGAGCAGCTTCACGTCGCCCGATCTGGCCACCAGGATGTTACTGGGCTTGAGATCCCGGTGCACGACGAGGTTCTGGTGTGCGTGTTGCACGGCGATGCACACCTGAGTGAAGAGTTCCAGTCGTTGAGCTACGGTCAGTCGATTCTCGTCACAATACTCATCGATTGCTGTACCCTCGATGTGCTCCATGACGTAGTAGGGAGTTCCGTCGTCCGCGACCCCGCCATCCAACAGCCGCGCTATACCAGGGTGCTCGAGCCGGGCCAGAATCTGTCGCTCGAGCAGAAAACGATGGCGGGATTCCTCGGAATCCATGCCCAACGGAAGGAGTTTGAGCGCTGTCTGCATCTCGAACTGACGATCGTCGCGCTCCGCGAGATACACGGCACCCATGCCACCGCGGCCGAGTAGCCGGACGAGTCGGTAACTGCCGATGACCTTGCCTGCCAGATCCTCGGGGCCGGTATCGTCAACCGAAGGTACGCCAGCCTTGTCGGCCAGATCGGCGAAATAGTCGCCCGCCGACTCGGAGGAATCGAGTAAGGATTGGACCTCGTTGGCGAGTTCCTGGTCGCCTGTGCATGAGGTGGCGACAAAACGAGACCGGTCCTCCAGTGGCTGCTCGAGAGCAGTTATGAAGATCTCTTCGATCTGTTGCCAACGTTCAGGCGTCATGGCCGCCCTTACATGAGGGTCGTTTTGATCTCCCGGTGCAACCACGCGCTGGCGAGCTTCCAATCTCGCTTCACGGTGGCGGGCGAAATACCCAACACGTCTGCGGTTTCCTCGATGGAGAGGCCGGCGTAGAACCGGGCTTCTACGACGCGGGCCTGTCGATCGCTCACTGCGCCGAGTCTGTCTAGCGCCTCGTGTAGTGCAATCACATCATCCGCCACCGCGTGACTCACCGGGTTGAAATCCTCCAGCGACACCGTGGGTGCGCCACCACCGCGCTTCTGGGCCCGCCGAGCCTCGGCGTAGTTGACCAACACGTGACGCATTGCCCTGGCGGCCACCGCCAGGAAATGCGCCCGGTCGTGCCACTGTGCACTGCTCTGGTCCACGAGCTTGAGGTAGGCCTCGTGTACCAGAGCCGTGGTATCCAATGTGTTATCACCGCTCCAGCGCCGGCGCTGTGCCCGGGCCATCTGCCACAGCTCCTGGTACACCAGCTCGAACACCTCATCCAATGCGTCACGGTCGCCCTGTTGCGCGGCACGGAGCCGGGTCGTGATCTCATCGGAGGTGCGCATACCTGAGAAGGTGCAGGCGCTTCCCACCTTGGTCAACAGGATCGAACTGGATAATGGCTCATGGTTGGCTGTCAGCTGTTGCCCAGAGCCGGAGGTCGATGGCGACAGCCCACAGCGGAATGCCATTTTGACACGACTACCGATCCGGGATAGGATCTAGGCTTCTACAGTAGCGCGGTTTTCCGAGTTCTCTCCGGTGCAGAAATGTCGTCTGCAGAGGCAACAATGACCTATCAATTCGCCAAGCCATTACAACTGGTAGTAATCATCTCACTGCTGGTTCCATCCGCGTCCTTTGCTCAACTCAGCTCACTTCCCCTTGCGCTTCCGCACCTTCCTCGGGCACAGGCGAGTTGCGATTTGAGCGCGGTACCCGGTGTCGTCTGGTGGGGCACCGAACGTCGTATGACGATTCAGAAATTTGCCGAGTACGCTGCTCCGGTTTACTGGATGTCGCCCGACGAGCCGGTGATGGAAGATGAGAGGGGCAAATCGGTGAGGGTGCCGGAGACGCTACCGTTCCAGCAAGTGCCGGATGCGCCGATGGTTTACTACCAGTACAACGATGTCATCAGCCGCAAGATCGGTGATACCGAAGGACTGGGGGACGGCCCGGGATATATCCCCGACTCTACCGACAAGGCCAATTCCATTCTCGATCTTCACAACATTGCGGCCATCAACCTCAAGTACATCGCGTATTTCAGTCGCGAGGAAGGTCTAGGCGGACACGAGCACGACGTAGAGCCGGCTGAATTCAGGATCGTGGTGTTACGCAGTGACGCGGAATGGATCGTGGAGAACTACCCGGAGCTCCAATGTGACGAGCGGAACTATGTTGTGCTGGTGGCGCGCGTTACGGCCGAAGCTCATGGTTTGGTTTGGTTTTACAACGTGCTGGAGACAGACCAGTACACCAGGTTTCCCATGTTTCTACTGGTAGAAGAGGGAAAGCACGGACTGTGTACCGACAAGAACAGCGATGGTTACTACACTCCCGGCTTTGATGTCAACGTGCGGGTGAATGATGCATGGGGTGTACGGGACATCATCCGTGGCGGAACCTTGTTTTCGGGCAGCTTCCAGGCCTGGATGGCCAAGGTGCGACGGCCGGAACACCGTGTATTCCCGCCATTACCCGAGGACAGTCATCTACGCGACGAGCATGTTGAAGATGGGGAATATGCGCCGGACAATGCCATCTACGAACTGAGGCCATTCCCGGCGTCGACCGAAGCCGAAGGGGACCCACTGCTCGTACACAAGATGGAGGAGAAGGAGGAAGTCGACTGGCCTGACCAGAGCGAGATCGGCACCGTGAAGGAGTTCTACCAGTGGAGCGATGCCGGTCTCGCTCTGAAGTCGTTTGCGATCTCACTCAGAGCTGACGGTGATCTCGGATTCTCATTTGTTTTCCCGTTGTTCATACTCAAGAACTATGAAGACCCGCTGACGGGTGGCTTCATCGTCCACCGAATGTACTTGAAGGATCAGGGCCTGCGGGACTTCGGTTGGCAGCTGATGTA
>JAUVRV010000372.1 GCA_030597435.1 Gemmatimonadales bacterium
AGATCACGTTGATGGCTTTCACGGTCGACCGCGACGATCTGCGCCGCCTCCTCATCGGTCAGACACTTGATCCCCTGCATGGTCTTGAAATGGAATTTCACCCAAAACCGCTTGCCCTTGGCGTTGATGAAGCAGCAGGTGTGACTACCATAGCCGTTTACATGACGATAGCTCTTGGGAAGACCCCGGTCCGAGAATAGGATGGTGATCTGATGCAGGCTCTCGGGTGAGAGCGACCAGAAATCCCACATTGCCGTGGGGTTACGCAGATTGGTCTTGGGATCCCGCTTCTGAGTGTGGATGAAGTCGGGGAACTTGTACGGATCTCGTATGAAGAACACTGGCGTATTGTTGCCCACGAGATCCCAGTTACCCTCTTCCGTGTAGAACTTGAGCGCGAAACCTCGCACGTCCCGCTCGGCGTCTGCCGCGCCGCGCTCACCGGCAACGGTCGAGAAGCGCAACAAGCACTCGGTCTGCTTGCCCACCTTGGAGAAGAGCTTGGCCTTGGTGTATTGGGTGATGTCCTTTGTGACTGCAAAGGTGCCGTAGGCCCCGGAGCCATTCGCATGCACCACGCGTTCAGGTATCCGTTCCCGATTGAAGTGCGCGTGTTTCTCAAACAGTTGCCAGTCCTGTACCAGCAAGGGTCCGCGCGGGCCGGCAGTCAGCGAGTTCTGGTTGTCCCCCACGGGGATGCCCGCGGAAGTCGTCAGCTTCTTCTTCTTTGCCATAATGACCTCCCGTAAGACTTGTCCTGTGTGTTAATCGCAGACCCGCAATAACTCGGCCCTGACCTCGAACGGATCTTCCGACTCCAGCCCCCGAGCCCTATCGGTAAATGAGCGGAATAGACGTTTCTGCACCCTGTACACCTCTAAGTTCTCATCAATCGGACGCTTGCGGGTCGCTTCATCCAGAATCACGAACGGATCTGCGACCTCTGCCAGCGACACCTCGGCACCATGCTCCTGCAACCACACCCATGCGGCATGGATCGCAGCTCCCAGTGCCGCGCCCTCTCCCTGAACAGCGACAGTCTCGACCTCGAAAACATCGGCGATCATCTGGCACCAGGAGGAAGACTGAGATAGTCCGCCGGTCAGGTGGATGACCTTGGGCTCAACCGGTAACCGACTGAAACCGCTGTACAGATTGAGGACGTGTCCCTCCAGTACGGCACGAGAGAGCCGCTCCTTCCCGAAGTCGTCAACTCCGAAGCCGAAATAGATGGGTGCCGCGCGTGGCAGGTCCGGGGTTCTCTCTCCCACATACCACGGAATGAGCACGCGGCCGTCGTTACCAGGTGCCGTCTGCGCGATCACGACATCGAACTCGGCGTGCGTCATCTCGAACGCTTCGAGCACCGCGTCGTATCCGTTTGCCATGTTGGTGACACACAGCAACGGCAGATAGTTGCCGGTGCTGTCACAGAAGCACGCGATCTCACCGGCGGGATCAACAAACGGTTGGTCCATGCATGTGTACGCAGTGCCGCTCGTGCCGAGACTTATGGTGACGATGCCCGGAGTGAAGTTGCCCGTACCAACTGCACCGTACATGTTGTCGCCGCTACCGGCGTCAATTGCACAGTTGGGTGAGAGCCCATGGTTGTCGGCGATATGTGAAGCGACAGTGCCAATGGACCTGTCAGAAGGTTCTACTGGTGGCAGCTTGTCGCGCAGGTTCGGATCAATTGCATCGATCACCGATTGGGACCAGTCGCGGGTGACCGGACTCCACAGCGCCATGCCCGACGTGTCACCCGGTTCCATGACGGCAATGCCTCCCCGGGGCCCTCCCGTCAGATACCAGTTGATGAAGTTGTGGACCAGAAACAACGTCGCCGTTTCCGCATAGCACTCCGGACCATGACGCAGCATGTGCAGGATCTTGGGAGCCGTGTAGCCCGTTCGCTGGGTATTGCCGACTTCCTCGATCATGCGACCCACACCACCCACTCTCTCAGTGAGCAACCTGCACTCCTCGGACGTCGAGAAATCGTTCCACAGTTTCGAGTAGGGCCGGGTGAGATTCCCCTCGCTATCCAGTGCGACCAGTCCGTGCTGCTGGCCGGATACCGAGATGCACCTCACCTGACCTTGATCGACATCCGGGGCCGCCTTTAGCCGTCCCAGGAGCATATCCACAGCTTCGACCCACATGTGGGGATCTGATTCCGACACACCCTCACCCAGATCCGGAATGACGCCCTCATGCGTACCGAAGTGGGTCAGATCCGCGTCGGAGTTCACTGAGGCGACATGAAGGGTGCTTCCAACTGCGAGATCGATCACGACGAGCTTGCAGGATTGCGTTGAAACGTCCAGCCCAGCGAACAACCCGTTCATGGTCACGGCCGCTACCAGCTCTAGAACAATATCTCTTCCAGTTCGCCGCGATGCGCGGAAGGATTGAGATGACACTCGAGGATGCGCTGGTGCGGCAGGCGGCTCACGCGGTCCTTCATCTTCTGTAGGGCTCGAACGTTGAGTTCTATCGCCTTCTGGATCGGGATGTTCTCGGGATTGATGTCGATACCGCAGTATTGCTGGTAGCCGATGGCCCACAGTGCGTGAAGCAGGGCTTCGGTCTCGTGCACGTTCACCACACCGACGTTGTTATCCTGATCGGAGTTGCCATCGGGCTGGCTGTTCCAGTGGGTGTGGGCCAGCCTGTTCTCCAACGCCACCAGCGAGTATGCAGCCGGCAGCATCTCGAATCCCATCTTCACGTGCCCGACTTCCGGATTCAGTCCAACGAGTGCGTGTCCTTCCGCCAACAGTCGTTTGTTCTCGGGGTTCTCGAGCTTCTGCTCGATTCGCTGAGCCGCGAGGATACCTTCTGCTGTCGTGCGGTAGATGTTGTTCGCGGCCGGTTCATACGGTTTTGGCTCGATGGCGATCCGCACTCCTGGCACCTCATCCATCGCCGCAGCCATGGCTCCCTCGAACAGATCCCACATGTGCATGAACGGCTTGCCGTGCAAGTAGCGGTATCCATCCATACCCGGCCAGGAGATCGCCACGTCAGCCCCGTATTCCTTTATGAAGCGCAGCCCGTCGATGGCAATCTGGATGGCTCGATCTCTGATTGCCAAATCAGGATTGGACAGGCTGCCAAACTCGAACCGCTTGTCGAAGAAGTGGGAGAACGGTACCGCGACGAGCCTGATGCCCGCCTCGGCCTCGAGCTGCCGGTAGAGATGGGAGTTGGAGTCGTTCACCTCGTCGGGGTAATGGGCCTCGATCCCCGTAACCCCCAGCTTCGCCATCTCGGCGGCCATCCCTATCCGATCCTCGATTGACGCCGCTGCAACAAACCGGTCGTGGAAGCGGCCGCCACCCGGGGTGAAATACCATATGCCCACAGAGATCTTGAACTCGAAATCCCGTTTCAGGTTCTGCAGCATCCGATCGGGATCGCGAGCGCCCTGCTGGTATCTCAGATCCGTCAGTTCATACGCCATGGCATTTCCCTCGGTTGGGCGATAGCACCGATATAGTAGCGTCACCATGATCGCGCGGCTAGTTACTCCGGCTGGCGGCAAGACGATCGGGAACG
>JAUVRV010000355.1 GCA_030597435.1 Gemmatimonadales bacterium
GAATGGCGTTACCGCTCCCGGAATGAGACCCAAGTACTTCACGAGTCGTTCCTTGCTGCAAAACGAAAAGCGACCGGCGCCAAGCTGCGCACCCAACGCCTTGAGATCCACGGCCTGGTCTTCCGGACAGATCACCAACCACATCGCGCCCTTCTTGTTGCGCAGAAAAAGGCTCTTGGTATGGCATCCCGCGATTTCGCCTCTCAGCGCCTTCGCCTCTTCGACGGTGAACACGGGGGGGTGACTGATAGTAGGAGCTGCGATGTTCAGATCCTCGAGGCGCTGCAGAAGATCGCTAGCTGTTGCAGGCGCTGTCCCATCGTCCAGTAGTGCATCAGGGTTGTTAGTCATTCTCAGCCCTCAAGCTCGTCAGTCATATCGCGACATCTCCCGCCCCTCCTGCCTCCTCTGCCCCCACCACACATAGTACGCCGTTACCAGAACCACACCTACCAAGAGACCCGGAATGAACTTCCACACCGTCACCGGTGGGTCCGACACAACAACCGCCAATGTGATGGGAACGACCATGAAGAAGAACACCAGAAGCACCATCAAGCCAGGCCGACCCTTGGGCGGTTGGGGCGGTTCGCATCCGTCGAATCGGTTCACTCGACCCTCGTGCGCCAACTCACCTCGTAGTGCACTGTGAAAGTCGCTGTCTCCCATCCGAGCGATGTGCCAACAACTCCAATACCACGTATGACACTTGCGACAGCTGCGTTCTCGTCACCAGACGTAGAGGCTCGTAAGAACCGTCGTACAGTGCTACAGCCTCGCCCACCGCCAATCCGTATGGTAAAGCCGGTATCGCGCAGTTGTGCTTCGATCCGGTCGAACTCATCCGTCGACCAGTCGACCTCGGGCATGCCGATCTCGACTGTGACGTCAGTCTCCTCGACATCTTGCAGCTTGACTTGGAGTAGGCCTGCGGTCTTCTCGCGCTCAACCAGCATCACACTGCCGGTCTTCTGTGCGCTAACAAATGCCTCTACGAGGTGTTCCAACTGGCCGAACGGGACGTGTCGGTGGTAACGCGGTTTCATCCGCGACTGCCACAGGAAACCGAGGATCCCGGCCAGCGGTATCAACCACACCCACCATGGCACGCTCGTACCTACTCCTCCTCCCCCCATACTTCGCACTCGAAACCGAGCAACTCCGCGTCCGCATCCCGCCACGTGCCTGGCGGGAGTCCCGCCTTACGGCAAACCGAATCGAGAAACTCCTCCCTATCCCACTGCCACTCCACCGGCACCTGCGGTAGCAGGAGTCCCGACTGTTGGCCCTTGCTGATGAGGAGGCCATGTCGGCCCACGACTACCTCTTCCGGCCGAATCGGGCTCATCGGCGTGAGCATGCTGATCTCGATGTGTAGAGCCGGTACTTCGCCTGGTGTGACCGGCGGGAAGCGAGGGTCGTCGGACGCAGAGGCGATGGCCATATTTGTCACCGCCTCGATCAACGGTTGTCGAGCCGTGACCTCGCCTCTGCAGCCACGCAACTGACCGTTTTCGCGGAAGGTCAGGGTCACGAAGGTAGCCCGTTGCTCGAGCAACGCGGGGGAATCGGTAACGCATTCGGGTATCTTGCCCGCCCCCACGAAATCGACCAGCGTCTGCCTGGCCCAACACAACAAGGTTTGCTTGTCCTCGTCCGAAAGTTGTGGCGGTCCCGTTGCATCGGACTGATCCTGGTATCCCTCGTTCATTGTCCCTCCGATCGCTCCCCGCTGTCCACTACTTCACGACGCGACAGAAGTACTCGAGCATCACGTGCGCATCGTCACAACACCCGACTGAGAGGAGAGGTTCCGAAGTTGTTCGCCCATGACGGTCCGCAGTACGCTCTAGGACGCATGTTTGCGGTACAACCCATTCACCGTAACGCGATAGCCTTCATCGGTCGGTACCTCGACTGTCTCCGTCGCAGTATGAACGACCAGGCCGCGGTCCGCCATCGCGCGATCTAGTTGATCCGCATCTACCAGGCAGAGCGGACCCGAGTGAAACCCGTCGTACATGTGAATCTGGCCCGGCACCGAGCGCAGCGGTTCTCCTTGCGGCTGGGAGGCCGGGCTGAAGCTAGCCGTCAGCATTAACCCGTCCGGTGCCAACACCCGATGTGTTTCGTCCAGCGCCCGCCGCCACTGGTCAGGTGAATGGGCTTGGTGATACACACCGAGCGACACAATGAGGTGGAAAAAACCGTCCGCGAATTCGCCCAGGTCCTCCATCGCGCCAAACCGTACACGCTCAATTGCAGCACCTTCGCCTGTTATTGCCGCCACACGCTCCCGCGTCTTTTCGATCATGGGCGCTGAGTTGTCCAGCGCGTAGAAATCGAAGCCAGACTTTGCGAGTAGGACGGTGTTGCGGCCACCGGCACAGCCGAGATCGAGAACACGGGTTTGGCCCGGCTCAGGGAAAGATCTTAGCAGTTCGGCGAGCCTGTGGTCGGGTTCCTTCTCAGCGAACCGCTGGACCTGCTCCGGTTCTTCCCAAAATGTCGTCAATTGCTTGCGCCGGTTGCCCCGTTCCCCGTTCCCCGTTCCCCGTTCCCCGTTCCCCACTAGAATTCTCGATTGCGATCCGCAAGATAGCAATGCCTCATTCCGTCCACCCCGTCCACCCCGACCTGCGCGCCCAATCCTCGATCTCCCACTGCCGCGCACTGTAATCAGCCGGCGGCGTATTGCCCTCGGCCGCGGCCTGGTTGCGGGCATCCTCTACGGCATCGACCAGCTGCGGCAAACCCACACTCGTTCTGCGTTCATCCACCCCCGCCTCGTCCTCTATCGTCCAGGGACTGAGCTGCCCGTACTCATCCCAATCGAAGACCGTGCCGTACACCTGCGGCTTGCGTTCGTTGAACCGGATCCTATCGGTCAAATACGCCGCGTGAACGGCTGGGGCCTCCTCGTTCTTCACTGCGGCGTTCAACAAGTCGAGGCACCTGCGCTGGAAATCCGGCAAACCGATGGCGTGCTGCGCTATCATCCACGCTAGCCAGGTACCGTCTTCACCCACGAGAGACTCCCCCGGCCAGCCAAACTCATTGACTATCGACTCGAGTTGCTCGGCGTTATGTTTGTGCACCTGTTCCATTTCGGCAGCGTAGCCGTCGAACAAAACGCCCTCCTTCGCCAGCCTCGCCCCCGTCTGCTCGTCGTTGTGATACAGCTCTATCAATTGATGTAAGACATTCTCATTCATGATCACACCAAGGTTATTGATGGTGGCTACAGCGTGAACACCATCTTCAGACCCGCTATCGCCAGAACGACTGCGAGTATCCTCTGGATTGCCACGTCACCGAGATGCCTGCTGCCCAATTCCGAACCGATGAATCCGCCGATCACCGCAGCAGCGGTCCACAGGGGCAGCTCCTCGGGCAGCTGCATTGACATCGACAGTACCCCCAGCAGTCCCGCAGCCGAGTTGGCCAAGATAAACGCAGCGGCAATGCCGGCCACGATCCGCGCTTTGGCCCAACCGCCCAGTATCAATAGCGGCGCCAGGAGAATCCCGCCACCTATTCCGGTGAGTCCGGCAAGCAACCCTATTGCAGAACCCGCCAGCGCTGTGATCAGGAGCGGTGGCGCTTTTGGATCCGCCTGATCCGCACCTGGTGCCCTTCGCAGCGACATCCATGCGGCGTAGAGTAGAGCAAAGCCTACAATCGGATTGTACAGCTCACCCGGCAGAGCTATGAGACCACCCACGAAAGCGAACGGGACGGATGTGAC
>JAUVRV010000264.1 GCA_030597435.1 Gemmatimonadales bacterium
GACGAGTCACGAGAAGCACTACGAGTCACGAGAAGCACTACGAGTCACGAGAAGCACTACGAGTCACGAGAGGTAATACAGCCATGGCAGCCGACGAACTCATATCCATAGCACAAGCGATGGTGTCCAAGGGCAGGGGTATCTTGGCCGCAGATGAGAGCACGCCAACCATCAAGAAACGGTTTGACAGCATCAAGGTACAATCGACAGAGGAGAATCGCCGTTCATACCGTAGCCTGCTCTTCGACACGCCCAGGTTCGAGAAGCATGTGAGCGGTGTAATCCTGTTCGACGAGACTCTACGCCAGAAGTCGAAAGATGGTACGCCATTCCCCGACCTGTTGACGAGCAAAGGGGTCGTCCCGGGGATCAAAGTCGACAAGGGAGCCAAACCGCTGCCAGGGTTCCCTGACGAGAAGATCACCGAAGGGTTGGACGAACTCCGCGATCGTCTGAAGGAGTACTACGAACTCGGCGCGCGGTTCACCACGTGGCGGGCCGTCATTACCATCGGGCACACGATTCCGACCGGATTCTGCATCGATGCGAACGCCCATGCGCTGGCACGATATGCGGCGCTGAGTCAGGAGGCCGGACTGGTCCCAATCGTAGAGCCCGAAGTCCTGATGGATGGCGGACACACCATCGAAAGGTGTGAGAAGGTCACAGAGATCACTCTCAACCACGTGTTCTTCCAGCTCATGGCACACCGGGTACTGCTGGAAGGAATGGTACTCAAGCCGAACATGATCATTGCCGGTAAAGACTGTGAAGAACAGGCCGGTGTGCAGCAAGTGGCAGAAGCGACCGTGCGCTGTCTGCGCCGCACCGTACCCGCGTCAGTACCGGGTATCGTATTCCTGTCGGGCGGCCAGAGTGCCCAACTGGCCACGCAGCACCTCAATGCAATGAACGCGTTGGGAGATCATCCCTGGGAGCTGAGCTTCTCGTATGGCCGCGCGCTACAGGAGGAAGCACTACGGGCCTGGGGCGGTAAGAGCAGTAACCTCGGGGCAGCACAAAAGGCATTCTACCACCGCGCTGAATGCGTGGGGGCTGCTCGGTACGGCAGGTACACGGAGGCAATGGAAGTGGCGTAACGCATCACCACTGCGGTCCGAACCAAGAAGGGCGACTTCGAATGAAGCCGCCCTCTCTTGTTACAGCCGCATCAGGCCGTCAACCGCATTCGCTGTAGCCACACACGTGGCACTTCACACAGCCCTCGGCAAACTCGAGTTGCGATCCGCAGTCTGGGCACGCACCCGCATGTTGGTCAGCATTCTTGATTTCCAGTCGCAACATCTCACCACCATTGTGCGACACGGTTGTGTGTCGGACTGACATCACCGCATTGCCCTGTGCCTCGGTGCTCTCCAACAAGTCCTGCTGCACACCCTGCTTATCCTGCATCCACTTCTCCATGGCGATGCCGATAGCGTCAGGTACCGACATGACCTTGTTGGGTCCGAGTCCCGTTACACGATCGGAGGAGATACCGCGCAGCTGTCTGTGAATTGCCTCCATTGGAATCCCGGAGCGCAGTGCTAGCGATATGAGACGGCCTACTGCCTCGACATCGGCCATCAGCGCACCACCGGCCTTGCCCAACGACATGAACATCTCGAAAGGCTGTCCCTTGTCGTCTTCGGTGATCGTAACGTAGAGAGTACCAAGAGGGGTATCGACCCGGCGTGTGGATCCCTTCAACAACTCGGGTCGCGACCGCTTGGCCCGCCGTTGCAGATTCTCCGCTTCGGCTTCGTGCAACTGTTTCCTGGTGCGCGTCAGTTCCGCTTCGAGTTCGGCAATCGTGGCCTTGAGTTCCGTCGTTTCGACCGTTGGTCTACCAACCGCGGATACCTCGCCTTTCTGTTCCTGCACCTTCTTGGCGGTGTCACCCGTTGACAGCACTTGCATCTCCCGCGAGCCATCGCGGTAGACGGTCACGCCTTTGCAGTTGAGTGCATAGGCTTGCTCGTAGATCTCGCGGACGTCGTCTTCCGTAGCGTCGTTGGGGAAGTTACAGGTCTTGCTGATCGCGCTGTCGGTGAACCGTTGGAACGCAGCCTGCATTCGGATGTGCCACTCGGGTGTCACATCGTGTGCGGTAACGAATACTCGCCGCCATTGCTCCGGGACTTCATCATGGTCTACGTTACCTGACTCAGCGATCTGCTCGATCAACTCTTCGGAGTACCAACCCTCTTGCTTGGCGATCGCCACGAAGTCGCCATTGACATCGGGCATCAGCACTCCCGCCTGGTTGCGCATGAACGCAACGGCAAACAGCGGCTCGATACCTGATGACGACCCGGCGAGAATCGAGATGGTACCGGTCGGAGCAACAGTGGTCAGATTGCAGTTGCGCAGCTTCCGCATCGGTCGGATGCGGTTGCCCTCAGCGTCTCTCGCACACGTAGCGTCGGGCCCCCAAATGCTGCGCTCCCATTCAGGGAACACCCCACGTTGTGTCGCCAGGCGTTCGCTCTCGACCGTCGCCTCTTCATCGACGAACTGCATGAGCTTCTCAGCCCACTCGATCGCCGCTTCCGAATTGTATGGCACGCCGAGTCTAATCAAGAAGTCAGCCCAACCCATGATCCCCAATCCCACACGCCGGATGCGTTGAGCCAGATCGGTGATCTCAGGCAACGGATACCGGTTGGCATCGATGACGTTGTCCAGGAAGTGCGTGCACAAATGCACCGCACGCCGCAATCCGTCCCAGTCCACCTCACCGTTCTTGACGAACAGACCTACGTTGATAGAACCGAGATTGCACACATCGTATGATAGAAGGGGCTGCTCGCCACAAGGGTTGGTTGCTTCGTAGCTGCCGAGATGTGGCACCGGATTGTAGCGGTTCGCCTCATCGATGAAGAACACACCGGGCTCACCCGTCTTCCATGCGCCGTGCACTATCTTGTCGAAGACTTCCCTCGCCCGCAGCTGTCCAACCACTTCGCCACTACCGGGACGAACCAGATCGTAGTCCTCATCCGCCTGTACCGCGTTCATGAACGCGTCGGTGACCGCCACGGAGATGTTGAAGTTCGTGATCTTGGTCGTGTCGTCTTTGCATGTGATGAACTCGAGGATGTCGGGGTGATCGACCCGCAGTATCCCCATATTCGCCCCACGCCGCGTGCCGCCCTGCTTCACCACCTCGGTCGACGAGTCGTAGAGGGACATGAATGACACCGGCCCCGAAGCCACACCCATGGTCGAACGGACCACAGCGTTCTTGGGACGGATGTTGGAGAATCCAAACCCTGTGCCGCCGCCGGACTGATGCACCAAGGCCATGTTCCTGAGCGTATCGTAGATCCCGCTCTTGCCATCGGACAAGGCGTCTTCTACCGGCAGCACGAAGCAGGCAGACAATTGCCCCAGCGGCCGACCAGCATTCATCAAGGTGGGGCTGTTAGGCATCCACACACGGGTTGCCATGAGTTCGTAGAACGTCTCGGCCACCGCCTCCACCGCACCTTCACTGGCACCGTACCCGGCATCGGCATCCGCTATCGTCCGCGACACGCGCCACAGCAGGTCTTCCGGCTCCTCGATCGCCTTACCCTCGTCATCCTTGATGAGATAGCGCTTCTCGAGCACGGTAATGGCGTTTTCGGAGAGTTGAAGCCCGGTTTCCCGGTGCGTGTTGTCGGAACGATCCATGACAGCTCCCGCCCTGTGAGAGCGGTTAGGAGTATTTGCTCAATAATCGAAATTTAAGCGAAGTAGAGGGTCGATGACCTACAGTCTGATCCAACGGCGACGGCAAAAAAAGCTAGTCTGTAATGCATCCAGCGCAAGTGGATGGAGAAGGGGCGGCCGGGCAAAGAGAATCTGATTCCACATCACAAATCTGTAGGTCGAGAATTGGCGTGCATCTCCACGTGGCCCGCTCGGTGACTGCGAGCTTGATCGATATAGTGCTGCCACGTGATCCTGATCCGATCTCTGAGTTCGTCGTCCACTTCTCGCACGACTCTGGCTGGAATTCCCAGCACAACGGAACCGGGCGGCACTGCCATTCCTTCGGGCAGCAGCGCGCCGGCCCCGACCACAGAACCGGTGCCGACGTGGACGCCATTGAGCAACACGGCCCCCATACCAATCAGGCACTCGTCCTCCACCGTACACCCATGCAGAATGGCTCGGTGGCCCACCCCCACCCGGCTGCCCACGTCGCACGGAAACGCTTCATCCACGTGTAGTACCGAGAGATCCTGAATGTTGGTCTCCGCACCGATGCTCACTGGTGCGAGGTCGCCACGCACCACGCAGTTGTACCAGATGGACGAGTCTCGACCGATAGTGACTGCCCCGAGGACCTTTGCGCCTGGCGCGATGAAGACAGAGGGATCGATCATGGGCGGCTTGTCAGCGACGGCGGAATTGGACTGTCACCCTATGCCAGGCTTCAATCGGCTGGCCGCCCTTGGTGGCAGGCTGGAAGGTCAGGCTGTCATTGATGAACCGTTGGGCCAGGATCTGCAACTCCGGCGGTGGCGCCGTTTCCCTGGTGCCGGTTTGCAGCACTTGCGCCGGCATGCCGTTGATGGACACCCGCACCAAGACGCGTACCGCTTGCGGCTCGCCTTGGTAATCGGGTGGCAGGTTCACGATCGGCGCTGTGAGTTCCGAGGGCCGCGTATCGAAGCATCTCCCTATCTGGAAGTACTCTGGCGGCGGAGGAACCACAGTGCAAATGTCCACCGGTGGCGGCTCAGGCGGTGGCGCCTGTTCAACCACCTTCGCCATCTTGACGGCGACGACGACCACCTGCCCCTTGCCGACAGGTTGCGTCATCTCGAACTTCTCGTAGCCCGTGCGCACCACCTCGATCTTGTACGATCTGGGTTCCAGTTCGAGTGTATCAGCCTGAACTGGTTCACCATCGATCGTGACCCGTGCACCTCGAGGAACACCGTTGAGGATCAGCGTACCGGTGCTGGGTAACTCCACCGGA
>JAUVRV010000213.1 GCA_030597435.1 Gemmatimonadales bacterium
GGAGTCGCCATAACAGCAGCCGTTCCAGTTGCCGGAGTGCTCCTGGTATTCACATTCCTGGTCGTTCCCGCCGTGATCGCGTTTCTGTTCACACGAAATCCCCGAGTGTTGGTTGCCATCAGCTGGAGTGCAGCCGCGGTCGCCTGCGCTCTAGGATTATACCTGTCATTCCAATTCGATCTGCCGACGGGACCGCTGATGGTGTGCGTATTCGGCCTGGTGTTGCTGGGCACCAGTTTCGCGTGCCTTGCGTTCCCTGCCCCAGTCGCTCAGGACACGACCGAGTATCGGGTCGCTGCTAGTGCGGGACAGCGTGTACCCAGCAAGAAGAACGAACCCACGGCGGCGTCCTACTTGACAGAGGAAGGCTGAGCAAGCAGAAGCCGGGCAAAGAAAGGATACGCTATTTGATCGTATCGGTTGTATAATCAATCGAACATGTCTACCTCCGCTGACTTCGATGTCATCCGCGATCCGCTGTGGAATAACGTCCCGGTCGACGCAGAGGCCCTGGCTGTGCTCGACAGCGAACCGTTCCAACGCCTGCGCTACATACGTCAGCTGGGCCACGCGTTCCTGGTCTATCCCGGAGCAACACACACCCGATTCGAACACGCGCTGGGAGCATATCACCTGGCCCGGCGTACATTGGGCTTACTGCAGGAACGTGGCGAGCTGACCGGCGTGGCGCACGATGAGATCGTGCTCATACGGCTGGCGGCGTTGCTCCACGACATCGGTCACTATCCGTTCTCCCACACCCTCGAGGAGGCCGGTCTCCCCTCACACGAGACTCTCGCCATCGAGCATCTGCGTCACGACGCCCTTGCTCAGGTTCTGGAGCGTACCGGCATCGACGACATCGAACGCCGTCTCGTGGCGCTAATAACCGGGAGCAGCGACAGCCCACTGCAAGGGTTGGTGTCAGGGTCCCTCGATCTCGACAAGATCGAGTACCTCACACGTGATGCCAGAATGTGTGGTGTGCCGTACGGCACCGTCGATGTCGATCGACTGATTCACTCGATCACCTTGGTACCCGACGGAGTATCGAGCACCGTCGCAGTGCACGAAAAGGGCGTGAGCGCCCTCGAGTCACTGCTGTTTGCCAAGTATCAGATGTACCGCAACGTGTACTGGCACCACGCCGTTCGCAGTGCCACAACGATGTTCAAACGTCTCGTTCGCAGCACGTTAGACAGCGGTGATCTCGATGCACGCTGGATCGCGCACAGCACGGACGAGGCGTTGATGGAGGCACTGCACAATCTGCCGAATGCACCGCTCGCACAGAGACTCAAGCGCAGGCACCTCTACAAGCGAGTGCTCGACCTCCCGGCGCGCGACCTGGAACCTGATGCGGGAGCGTGGGTCTCCGACGATCCGGAGTTGGTTGCCCGCGTGGAGGACCACATTGCACGCGAGCGCGGTCTGACCCGGGGCGATGTCCTGATGGACTTCCCCAAGAAACCCGAGATGCTGTCTGTCCGCCTGCCCGTGCGCACCCGCAAGGGCGATGTCGTATTACTGGGCCAGGAGAGCGGTGTCGATTGGCTCGGCATTCAGCGGGTGAGCCACGAACTTCATACCAGTGCCCGACGATTGCGGGTGTTCGCCGCTGCGCCGTGCGAGATCGATGTACACCAACTGATGTCTTTGGTGGAACGTACTGGACCCGAGGTAGCAGCAGACCTAGAGCAAGATCGCGAGTTGCTTACGTCGCGGAGCTAGCCGCGCCCTCGTCAGCCGCATCCCGCTGTGTTCCCCCCGCCTCAGCCAACTTGCTCGCCAGGGCACGGTAATACGCCGAGTCCTCCTGCCTCCCGGCTTCATCCATCGAGACGGCACACAGTTCGAGTGCGTAGAGTATGGGACCCATGTGCTCGGCGGCAACGATCCCAACTGCTGCGGGATTGGGCCCTGCTCTCATCGTTGGGTCAGAAACGGTGTGCTCGGCGGGCGGACGCTCAGGATTCGCCGATCCGGTCGATACGGATGATTACCACCGTGATGTTGTCGAGACCGCCACGGCGATTCGCCTCCGATATCATGTGATCGACCATAACTGCCGGCTGCGGATCGGAATTGAGGATCCTTAGTAGCTCGTGATCCTCGAGCATGCCTGTGAGACCATCGGATGCAAGCACGAAGACATCGTCGCTGTGAAGGGTGCCTACGTACACATCCGGGACCACGTCGCTGTTCGCGCCGACACACCGAGTGATCACATTGCTGTACGGGTGCGTCCTCGCTTGGTCCGGTGTTAGGTACCCCGCATCGACCTGTTCCTGAACATAGGAGTGGTCTTTTGTGATCTGTGTGAGCACGCTATCGCGCAATAAGTATGCACGACTATCTCCAACCTGGCCGAGGATGTAACGTGGTCCATTCACTATCATTGCTGTCGCGGTGGTACCCATGCCACGCTTTTCCGGTTCGTCCATGGTGCGCCGGAATATCGCGGAGTTGGCTCCGATGATTGACTGGGTCATCATCTGGGTTGCGTCGTTTTCGGGCTTGCCAACAACACCGGCCAGGCCACCAGCTATCGTCTGCACTGCCATCTCACTGGCTACCTCACCGGCCGCGTGTCCACCCATACCGTCGGCCACGATGAACACCCCCTGCTCGGGGAGCATCAGGTAGTTGTCCTCGTTGCCAGATCGTATGATCCCGACGTCTGTGCGACCGGCGCACGTGTATTGGACGCTGACAGTCAAGCTACGAATCCGACCGTGAAGGTCCCCGGCGCCGTGGATCTGCCGGCGGCGCCATGTGAATCGACTGAATCACTCTCGTCGCGCTTCCCTTTTCCACCTCGGCAGAATCATCCTTCGGCTCGAACACGGTCTGGATCTGACCGAACCGAACGATCGCACCCGGTGCCAATACTGTATCCTCGGTTATTCGTATCCCGTCCACGACAGTCCCGTTGGTTGACTCCTGATCTACCAACACCCAGATCCCTTCACGCCGTTGGAGCTTGGCGTGAACCGTGGACACACTATCGTCATCCAGTACGATGTCGTTGTAATCCGCCCGCCCAATATTAACGACTGGGAGCCGCACAATCATCCGCTCCCCCTTTCGGGGCCCTGACCTCACGACGAAAACTGCTAGCTGCTCCCGCTGGGGCTGCTTCGGCTCAGTGGTTTCGTGAGCCACCGCCTCTTTCTCACCCGTACGCGGGAACGTGATTTGCCCCTGCTGCGACTCAGTTGCGGGCCGTACCGGCGTGGGGATGCCATGCATCGTGTCCTGTAGTTGATACTGTGCCCCACGGGGTTGGGCCGGATGGCCTGGGGGCTTCACTACGGGAATACCATGCATCGTATTGGCCAGCCGCTGGTCCGCTCCAACCGGTGGAGCCGCCTTGGGCGGTTCCTTCGACTTGGCTGCACCACCCGAACGGACCTTGTCCCGCAGACCACGTAGGGCAGCAAACGGGCCGCCTCGCTTCGACCCCGGTTCGGAGGCCTCGGAGCCAGCCGATTTGGGTGGCTGTGGCCGGCTAGGAGTTCCAGGAATGGGCCGTGGCACGGCCGGAATCCCATGCAGTGTGTGTGCCAGTTGCTGCTCGGCACCCGGTGGCGGGGTCGGAATCCTACTCGGTGTCGGCGCTGGCGCCTCGGGCGCTGCCGGCACTGGCCCGGCAACCGGACTTGCAGAGACCGGTTGTGCCTTGGCCACACCATTTCCTGCCCCCTCTGCCCCCTCTGCCCCCCCTGCCCCCTCTGTCTTGACCACATCCGCATAGAACCGGAACTCGTAGTCCCCACAGCGGATAACGTCAGTCCGAGCCAGGACCCGTTGTCCCTCGATGCGTTCACCGTTCAACAACGTGCCGTTGGTGCTGCTGTCGATCAGCAGATATCCCTTGGGCGTGGCCACTATCTCCGCATGACGGCGTGAGACGCTCTTGCTATCGATCACAACATCGCACCCTGCTTCGCGCCCAATCAGCAGAGATCCTCCTGAGATCGTGTACTCGCGACCGTCGGTGAGCGACACGAGCCGCCCACCTGTACCAGCGGTGGCGACCTTCGCACCTGACGGTTTGGCCGCGGCACGCATCATTTCCGGGTTGACCGCTTGAATGAACGACGTGCTCCCGCTGCGACGATCGTCCACAAACAGCAACTCTCGTCCCTCTATCTCGATCTTATCACCATGCAGCAAAGGTGTTGGCTGCGGTCCCAACCGCACCCCATTCACCATGATTTCGGCCTCGGGATCTGACTTGCGGATTGCTACCTGGCCGTCCGCCAAACCCTGAATCGTCGCACCTTTCGATTGTACCACATCCCGACCCAGAGCGATTTGGTTTGCCGGATCATAGCCGATGGTCACCTCACCAACAGGTATCGGATGTCGCCGACCATCGATTTCCAGATACGACATTCAGTCAATCCTTAGATTCAAAACGCCAGTCGTCAAACTTAGCCCACCGCACTAGGGCATGCAACTCGATTATTCCGGGGGTTTTTCAGGTATCTCCTGTTGCTGCAACGAGTTGGGTGCGCCACTCTCGGCATCCTTGAGCCAGCGCCAAAACACGAACGACCCGACGCCCACCGTCAAATAAGACACGACTATTCGCCACAACAGTATGTAGGAGGGCGTCAGTTCCCGCGGCACATAAATCGACATTACAGCAGCCGAAAGCAGTTCGGCCAAACCCGACCCTCCCGGGGTCGGAGCAAAGTACAGCAGGAACACGATCAGTGTCTGAAGCAGCAGCACATCGACAAACGGGGCATGAATGTCGAGCATACGGAGCACCACGTAGCCCGCAAGCAACCTGTTTGACTGGGCTACACCTGTCAGCAGCACACCCACGCCGAGTGCCAGCCACCCGCGCCCTCGGGTAAAAGCCCTGAGTGACTTATGCGCCCGGTCAATGCCGTCTTCGATGTTTGCAACCCGTGCAGCCAGCTTCTCGCTGCCCCGCTGCTTGAGGCGCCCCACCACACTTCGAGCGAGTCGCCGCGCGACCCCTGGAAACGAGATCAACAGCAGTATCACTATGCCAACGCCGATGAACCCACCCAGACTCAAGCGGAATAGATCGTTCAGGGTCACCGATTGACCCAGCACCCCATGTGCTGCCAGCGACTGGCCGGCACCGAAAAATACAGCAACCGGTCCAACAGTCGTGTAGAACAGAACGGTGGCGACGAACGTCATGAGTGTGGCGATCATGGCTTCCGGCAACGGGACCCCGTAACGATTCATCGTATAGATGAGCATCGGTCCCGCACCGGTCTGAGCCGGCGTCAAATAGGAGGCCCACGTGGCCATTCCACCGGCCACTATGCATCCCTTGACCGGCGCCTTGGGCTACACATGTCGGGCCATGACCCAGGCCCGCAGACCACCACCCCACCAATCATGCGAGGCGAGTAGCACGCCCACCAACACCCAACCCCATTTGAGCGACACCATCGTCCGCAGGAACTGCTGGAGGTTGTTGCCATACAGCAGCATGGCCCCGAACCCCACCAACGAAATCAGTGCGAAGAACTCGAGGCCCCTGCGGAGAATACGCGGCGCGATATTGTTCGCCATTACTCAGCCAACCTACGGGTTGCGGTGGTACGTCGTCAACATTGGCCTTGTAGCTGCATGA
>JAUVRV010000232.1 GCA_030597435.1 Gemmatimonadales bacterium
AGGCGCATTACAAGATCCCGGAGCAGGAGTTCCCCACCGATCCCAAGCACCCCCGTGTCAAACTGCTTGGCACCGGCGGGACCATCGCATCTCGTTTGGACTACCGCACGGGTGCCGTGATCCCGGCATTCAGTCCGGGCGAGCTGTACGGTTCGGTGCCCGAACTGGCCGACATCTGTAATCTGGAAACCGAGAAGCTGTTCGGTGTCTTCTCGGAGAACATGGGGCCGGAACAGTACCTCATCCTGGCGGAGAAAACCGGCGAGGCAATCCAACAGGGTTACGACGGGGTCGTGATCGGCCACGGTACTGATACGATGCATCACACCGCCGCCGCACTGTGCTTCATGGGGCAGAATACGCCGGTTCCGATCGTGATGGTCGGGAGCCAGCGCACGTCGGACCGCCCGGCGTCTGATGCCGCGCAGAACCTGATAAACGCAACCTGGACCGCCGCCCACGGCCCCATAGCGGAGGTGGTGGTCTGCATGTTCGGTCCGACTTCGGATCGCTACAACCTGCTGCACCGCGGTACTCGCGTGAGGAAGATGCACAGCTCCTATCGCAGCACGTTCCGCACTGTGGGTGACATTCCGTTGGCCACCGTGGAGAACGGGACGATCACCCCGCTCAAGGATGATTGGTCGCCGCGGCGCAAAGACAGGGACGTCACGCTGCAACCGTGCTTCGAGGAGCGGGTGACGCTGACTTACTACTACCCCGGCATGGATGCCGATGTGATCGACGCTCTCGTCGACCGGGGTTACAAGGGGATTGTGATTGCGGGAACGGGACTGGGTCACGTCAATCGCAAGACCTATCCTGCTCTCGAGCATGCGCGCGAAGCCGGTGTGCAGGTGTACATGACCTTGCAAACCTTGTGGGGTTTCGTGCAGATGCATGTGTACGAAACCGGAAGAGAGATCCTCGAACTCGGGGTACTTCCTTTGGCCAACATGCTACCGGAAGTGGCGTACATAAAGTTGGGTTGGGCCCTGGGCGTGCATCCGGATGACCCGGAGGCCGTCCGCAAACTAATGACAACGGAAATAGCGGGAGAGACTACTGAACGCGAGCCACATGACGGGTACCTGGTGTTGCAGGGTGGCGTGCCGGAAGTTCAGGAGTTTCTCTCAAAGGTGTGGCGATGACGGCAACGCAAGAATCCAAGTCCACTGCCCCAGTGGTCCTTGGGCTCGAGAGCGAACTGGGGAAACGCCGTTCCGAGTGGACCATAGATGATCTCACAGATCTGTTTGCCAGCAGGAACATTCGCATACTCAGCCTCATGCACGTTGGTGGAGACGGCTGGCTCAAGACGCTGGATTTCGTACCGCGCAGTGTTGAGCACCTGACCGACATCATTCAAGGCGGTGAACGGGCCGACGGTTCCAACATCTTCCCCGGGACGGGAATCCCGGTTGTCGCATCCGACATCGTGTTACGTCCACGGGTGGAGAGTGCGTTTCTCGATCCATTCTCCTCGTTGCCGACCCTGGTCCTCATGTGTGGGCACGCTGCGCGGGACGGTACGCCGCTGCCGCAGTCACCCGACACCATTTTGCGCCGGGCTTGCGATCTGCTGAAGCGAGAGACCGGGACGGAACTCGTGGCCCTCGGTGAAGTGGAGTACTTCCTCGGCAAGCGACGAGACGAGAACGACATCTATGGTGCCGACGATCGCGGCTACCACGCAACTTCACCTTTCGTATTCGGTGAGGGTTTGCGTCGCAAGGCTTTGTCACTCTTAGCTGATATCGGTGTCGCAGTGAAGTATGGTCATTCCGAAGTGGGTTACATCGAGGCTGAAGAGGTAGATGGAGTCATCTGGGAGCAACACGAAATCGAGTTGGCTCTGAGCCCGCTGCCGGATGCGGCGGAAGGTGTCTTGCTCACTCAATGGGTGCTCCGCAACCTGGCGCACCAAAACGGAATGCGCTGCAGCACCGGTCCGATGATGGCCGAGGGACACGCTGGCAACGGTCTTCACTTCCACTTCGCCCCGATGAAGGACGGCGTGCCGCTGGCGATCAAGGAGCCAAACGGAGAGTTGAGTGAAGCTGCTCGCTGGCTCATCGGTGGATTGGTGCAGATGGGTGGTGCGCTGATGGCGTTCGGCAACAGAGTGAGCGATTCCTTCGTGCGACTGAAGCAGGGCAAGGAAGCTCCCAACGCGATCGTGTGGGGCGAGTTCGACCGGTTGGCTCTCATCCGCCTGCCGGTAGTGACCATGGACGATGACGGTTGTGTTGTTGGATCGCCCACGATCGAATTCAGGCTACCGGATGGTTCGGTGTTGCCACACCTGCTGCTTGCGGGGGCCGCTCTCGCGATGTTGTACGGCCGTGATACGGTGGGTCTGAACGATCTGCTGGAGAGAACGTCCACAACGTTCAAGGGTGAGCCGTCAGAGGATCCACCGCGAGTGCCCCGCAACTTCGTTGAAATCGCGGACGCGGTTGAGAGCTATCGTGACACCCTCGAATTGGGAGGCACGTTCCCGGACGGCCTGATCGACCTGATCGTTGCCAGGTTGAGGAGTTAGCCGAGGGATCGCAACCGTCATGCTGAGCGCATGCTGCGTGGCTAGCGGCTGTCTACCGTTCCCGCCAGATCTTCCAGGTGTCTACCACCCGATCGCGCTCCACCACGTGGAACTCGTCGAACTGCGCCACGGTGAGACATGAGTGGTTTGGCAGGATACGCACCTTCGAGCCAACCGGCAGTCGCTTGCTGACGATCCCATGTTCCTGGCTCACTGACACCACGCGGGTGGTCTCGCTCCGGGTGCCGGCAGCGTAGTCGTCGAAGATCTCGCCCATGGTTCGACTCGCGTCGTCGGGGCCAGGATCCTTGGACAGTGCCAGAGCGCCAGCATCTATGACACAGTGGCTCATTCCCGGCTGCGATGAAACGACACTTGCCAACACCGTGGCCGCACAATCCAGGACGGTGCACGAACCGAGCACTGTCTGAGAGTAGTCATACAGGGAGTGGTTCCCGGGTCGCATCTCGGTGACACCGTCGAGGTTCTCAACGAAACTCATGGCTGGAGTCGAGCCCACACTGATGCGCGAGACGTCCACCGCGCCTTCGACTCGCAGCCTCTCTGCGAAGTCCACCATCACGCGCCGTTCCTCTTCGGCTATGGAACGGAGCATGTCCTTGTCACGAGCATGGTAGGCGTGGCCGGAATGGGTGAGTATACCGTCAAACGTTAGGGTGGGGGATTCGTGTAGATCCCGAGCGAGGTTGACAGCCACTTCGCTACGCGGGTCGACACCAGCACGATGGTAGCCACAGTCGACCTTTATCCAAACGTGAAACGGATAGCCCGTACCCATGAGCCGCACCAAAGCGTCCGGCGAGTCCACCACAATCCTGAGCGTGACGCGTGATGCTAGTTCCATGGCCTCATCGACGCGATTGAGAATCACCGGAAAGGCCCAGGTGATGTCGTCGAAACCGTGATCGGCAAAAACTCGTGCCTCCTGCAAGGTCGACACGGTTATGCCAGTTGCACCGAGGGCGCGCTGCATGCGCCCGATCTCGATGCACTTGTGTGTCTTGATGTGAGGACGCAAAGCGACGCCCAGCGCGCGGGCACGTGATGCCATTGCGCCGAGGTTTGTCTCGAGCTTCGCTCTGTCGAGCAACAGGGCTGGGGTCGGAAGATCGGCTACATCGCTCATGTGACTAGCGCACCAAGTGGAACTCGGTCTGCCGTCGCAGGATCCAGCTAACGGTTCCGTCGGCCGCGATGTGTACGTCTTCTTCCAGTGCCATGCGAACCCGTTGGTCGTCCCACTCCGCGACAGGTGAAGTCGCCTGCAGCTCGATCGAGTACCACGTGCTGGGTCTGATCGGGACGTCACCCCGTCCGGGAACCCCATCTTGCCGGTCCCACAGTCCAATGAGTGGTCCGGCCCCATGCCCGTGGTTGCCAACCGGATGGCTGTACACGGTCCCGTCGATTCCGGCCTCACGCATTGCCGCCAGAGAGGCGAACAACGCATCGTTCCCGCTCCGTCCCGGTTGAAGCGCAGACACTACAATGTCCTGTAATCTGTTTCCGGTCGCGAGTGCCTGCTTCAAACCCTCGGGTACATCGGTCTCACCTACGTGCAGCACGTAGCCCATGTGTTGCGTATCGGTATTGAGGTTCAATGCGGTGATCCCGAAATCGCAATGCAATACGTCACCCCGCTCGATCACCGGCGACGAACCCTCTGGATTTCCTCCGTTTCGCTGGAGGTCGACGGAAGGTTGGAACCAGGTGTCGAGCCCGCGGTCATTCAGTGCCTGTCGCATCCACCACACGACGTCGTCGGTCGTCGTCACGCCCGGGGTGATGACCTCGTTCGAGAAAGCGGTCGCGATGATCTCATGTGCCAACGCCATCATGTCTCGGAAGACGGGCAGCATGCCCGGGACGCGGATCGAGATGTAGTCGATGGGTAGCAACTCGGCCCGGACGATCCTGCGAGCGTAACGCGGCCCTAGAGCGTCGCGCATCTGCTCCCACTCTCCCGCACTCAGGCCGTCAGAGAAGTTATGCTGTTCCGAAATGTTGACCGCGATGCTGCCGGGGTCGCGTTCTCGGACCATTTCAGCGAAGCGAGTCCACTGATCTCGTCCCCAAAGCTCGCGCTGGCGGCCATCGGGCGCCGCTTGGGTGCCGCGCACCGCCTCGTACAGGCCTGCCTGACTCGATCCACCCAGCGCCAATCGCTCCACGCCCTGTTCGGGTCCGCGATCGAAGAACATGTAGATCGTCCGACGGCGAGCGGCGAACGTGGTGGGTGAAACCAGTGAGCTGAAGACCGGGTCCTCATTGTACTCACGCATGGCCACGACCCACATGTCGACACCGTGCTGCCGCATCAACCGGGGTAGCACCGAATCCAACCGCTCGGCCAACCACTGCTGCTGGAGTTCGGCTTGTTCCCGCAGAGTTCCGAATGGGCGCTCCGGAGTGTCCTCAGGGGTGCCGCAAGCGGAAGCCGATAACGACACGAACAGCAATGATAGACAAAAGGCTCTCATCTTCATGAGGTGGTCCTTTTTGGGTTCCGTTGAATCCTGATCTTGGTCGACTTGCGAAAAGTACCGATAAGGATCAGAAGGGGAAGAAGGGGTAAGGAGATAGGGATTACCTTACGTGCGATAACCTATAGCATGCATTGCAACTCAAACGTGTACGACGACGCATCATGAGCCCCACCGAATGGCCTCTCGAGTTGAGCGGTGAGCAACTGCGGCAGTTGGTCGATGCCGCAATGGCCCGCATCATCCCGCATATCGACTCGCTGCCCGATCAGCCGTCTGCCGACGTGGAAGGTGCCGCTGAGTTAGCGCGGTCTCTGGTTGAGCCGCTGCCGCAGCAGGGCACCCCGCTAGAT
>JAUVRV010000313.1 GCA_030597435.1 Gemmatimonadales bacterium
GATTGCCTCATTCTCAAGGTACTTCCGAGGATTCTAGGAGGACATTCTCCGGATGTCAAACGCATGCGGTACCAGGGTGAAACGAACGACTGCAGGATTGATCGTTCTCCTTACAGCGCTCGGAATGGCTGCCGACACTCACGCCCAGATTGGACACCCTCCGGAATCTTCACCATACCGACCACTGCGTGCAAAACGTGTCATCTCGGCCGGCGTAGGCTACTTGTGGGGTTCGGCTGGTGCCGCGGGTGTCGGACCCTCGGACGGCCCTCTCGTCACCGCCCGCGTTGATCAGGTGTTGAGTGGCGCTCTGGCAGTGAATCTGTCAGTGGGAGTCGCCAACCTGAAACGTGGTCTCATCAACCCGAATTCCGCTCCGGCAGATAGCATTCTGGGGTATGCCGACCAGACCGTCACTCTCGTAGACGTCGGGATCGTCTTGTTGCTGACTGGAGACAAGACATGGCATCGGACGGTACCGTATGTGGACCTATCTCTCGGTATCGCCTTCGGCGGATCCGTGCCGGAGGACAGCCTCAGCGGCTTCGTGTTCAAGACACAGTTCACGATTGCCCCAGCATTTGGCGTCCAGTGGTATCCGTCGGACAGATTGATGTTCCGGGCAGAGTTCCGCGACATCATCTGGCGTCTGCGGTATCCCCCATCGTTCTTTGTACGCCCCGAAGACGATCCAATCGCGCCGCCAGTTCTGAATCCGAATGTGGAGAACGACACGCAGTGGACGCACCACCCTACGTTGATCTTGACGATCGGATACGCAATCGGTTTCTGAAGGAGAAGTGGAAACCCCTTACCGACGTTCTAGAGCCTCATTCAATCACATGGTCACGAATCCGGTTTTGCGTATGGCCTACCTGGGTCACCGGGGCGTAAATTGGGGACGTGACTAAGGTGCACCTAACCCGCAAGGTCAGATTTGCGGCTGCTCACAGGTACTATCGGCCGGAATGGAGCGAAGACCGCAACCACGAGGTGTTCGGGCCGTGTGCCAACGAGCACGGCCATGGTCACTCCTACGAGTGTCATGTAACGGTAAGTGGGCTGGTCGACCCAGATACGTCTACGGTGGTCAATCTGCCCGCACTGGATAGAATCCTGCATGAGGAAGTTGTGGAGCGATTCGACCATCGCAACATCAACTACGCAGTAGCGGACTTCGAGTTTGGCAAACAGATACCCACGGTAGAAGCGCTGGCACTGTACGTCTGGCACCAGATCAAACAGCGCCTGCCGGCCGGCGTATCGTTGGAGTGCGTGCGAGTTCAGGAAGACCCCTCGCTCTACGCTGAATACCGCGGAGAACGATAAGCGGCAAATGGTCTGGGTACCGATATCGATTCAATGATCTGGAGGTAGCAGCAGCGTGCGAGGAGCCGTACTGGCAGGTGGAACCGCCAGCCGATTCGATGGTCAGCCCAAGGGGCTGGAACAGGTTGGAGGTACGCGCATACTGGACCGGGTGATCCATGCTGTTAAGGAGGCCACTGGGAACGTCCCGTTGTTGGTCGCCAATGCTGAGGATGCACCGGAGTGGCGACCCGACCTCCCAGTCATGCGTGACGCAATGCGTGACTGCGGCAGCCTGGGTGGGATCTACACCGCACTTTCTGCCGGCGAGGGTCCCGTTCTCGTGGTCGCTTGGGACATGCCGTTTGTTTCGGCCGATCTACTCAAGGCGTTGATCAAGCGATCGGGCTCGTTCGACGCAGTCCTGCCAGAGAGTAGAGGGGACGAGGAAGTGAGCCTGGAGCCTCTCTGCGCAGTTTATGGTCCTGCTTGCCTCGCCCCTATCAGGGATCGACTCGTCGATGAGGATTTCAGAGCCCAGGGCTTTCTCGATGCGGTCAAACTCGGGAAGCTGTCGTGCGAGGAGGTGCAAGACTTTGGCGATCCCGGAACGTTGTTCTTCAACGTCAACACCCCGGACGATCTGAAGCAAGCGGAAGAGCTGTGGCGCGATCGATATCAGCGTTAAGGGGGGTTCAGTGCGTACGCTGTTGACCTCCACCGAAGCGGCGCTCACAATCCTCGAGAACATGCATCCCCTACCATCCGAGAACGTTCTCCTAACAGCGGCACTCGGTCGGGTTTCCGCATGTGACATCACAAGCCCCATCGATCTACCCCCCTGGGACAATTCCGCGATGGACGGGTACGCCGTGAGAAGTGAGGACGTACGGGGGAAGCGCCCGGTCGATTTGGAGATCGTAGAACAGATACGAGCAGGTGCTTTCCCCGAGACCACACTCACGACGGGGCAGTGCGCTCGGATCTTCACCGGTGCCCCCATCCCAAAGGGGAGTGACGGCGTCATCCGGCAAGAGCACACTACGGTGGTGGCCGATGAGAGGGTGCGGGTGAACGACGATCACGATGCAGGGCGGAATATCCGGCGGCGAGGCGAGGACATTCGCCTCGGTTCGACAGTGCTGCAACGCGGGACTGAGTTGAGACCGGCACATATCGGTGCCCTGGCATCGGTCGCCCGCGATCAGGTCGACGTGCACCGCCGGCCCAGAGTGGGCATAATGGCTTCCGGCGATGAGATCGTGGACCTGAACGAAAAGGCAGCCATCCTCGAGGGCAAGAAGATCGCATCGTCGAACACGTACACGATGTCGTCGATGGCACGACAAGCTGGGGCAGAACCCGTCGAGTTAGGCATCGTCCGGGACGATCCCGATGCGTTACGAGCGCGGCTCTTGGATCTGCCAGACGTCGATCTGTTGGTAACATCGGGCGGCGTCAGTGTAGGTGACCACGACTACTTCAGGCCGGTGTTTGAAGAACTCGGTGGCGAGATGAAGTTCTGGCGGCTCCGGACGCGGCCGGGTGCCCCGGTAGCCTTTGGCATTCGGCGTGGTGTCCCCTGGCTGGGACTCCCGGGCAATCCCGTAAGCACGATGGTCACGTTCGAGTTGTTCGTACGACCGGCCATCCGCGTCATGCTTGGCCACTCAAAGCCCTTCCGCAAGACGGTCACAGCCCGCACCACCGAGCCGATCAAGCTGCAAGCGCCACTGCGGCATTTCTTGCGAGTTAACGTCGAAGACCGCGGCGGTGAACTCTTGGCAAGGCTGACCGGTCCTCAAGGTTCAGGCATCCTGACATCGATGGCGATGGCAAACGCGCTGTTGATCGTACCAGAGGACGCCCAGGAGCTACCGGCAGGGGCAGAATTGTCCGCCATGAGGCTGGATGAAGTAGACCACGTAAGCGAGGTCCCATTCTGAACGAAAGATCTGCCATCGGACCGGCCGCACCATGAAAACAATCGGACTCATTGGGGGAATGAGCTGGGAATCAACGGTTCCCTACTACCGCACCATCAACCAGGAAGTCAAACAACGGCTGGGCGGTCTTCATTCCGCGAATATCATTCTGTACTCGGTCGACTTCCAACCCATCGAAGAACTGCAGCACGCAGGAGAGTGGGACGAGACCGGTCACATCTTGGCACGCGCAGCACGATCCTTGGAAGCGGCAGGGGCGGAGTGTATCGTCTTGTGCACCAACACAATGCACAGGGTGGCAGATCGTATCAGTGGATCGGTGGACATTCCCTTCCTTCACATCGCGGATGCTACTGGAACGGCGGTCACGTCGGCCGGACTCGAGACCGTTGCTCTGCTGGGCACAAAATTCACTATGGAGCAGGATTTTTACCGGGGCTGGTTGCAGCGCAACTTCCGGCTCAATGTCCTGATCCCGAGTGAGCCAGACCGTAACGCCATCCATCGGGTCATTTACGACGAACTCTGCCTTGGCAAGCTTGTTGACGAGTCGCGCGACTCGTTCCGAGGAATCATCGAGCAACTCGTGCAGGATGGGGCCGAGGGCGTGATCCTCGGCTGCACCGAGATAGCGATGTTGGTTGGCCCCAACGACTCAGCTGTACCGCTGTTCGACACCGCTGACCTTCACGCGCGCTACGCCGTAGAGTGGGCGCTCGGCGGATGACCGACGTGACCGGGATGACCACTACTCCTGCTTGAAGATCCGCGCAGCATTCCCCGGAAATACCGGATGAACCCAAAAAAAGGGGCGGGAATACCCGGCCCCTTTGCCACGTGAGAGAAGACCGATCACCAAGCCCGTGGCTCGTACCGGATCCGGCGATACTCCGGGAACCACATGGCTCGGCGGACCTTCTCCTCGAGATCGTCGAGCACCCCTGCGTCCGCATGTCCTTCCTCAACGGCACGTCGGATCACAACACACGCCACGGCGTGGGAACACTCGCGAATACGGCTCAACTCGGGGTATATCGCGACTTCCGCCAGGTCACTTTCCTTGACCTCGTTCGCCAGAGCTTTGGCGC
>JAUVRV010000014.1 GCA_030597435.1 Gemmatimonadales bacterium
AAGCATCGACCAGGTCGGCTAGCTCCATCACCGACATGTTGCCGATGGCTTCTAGGATTTCATCCTTGCTCAGAGTCTTGGTTGCCATCTCTTCTCTCTCTTACGCCTGGGGTTCAGGGGCGGCGCGCTGGGCGCGAAGCGCATCGATTGCGCCAACCATTTGATACAGTAAGCCGTCGATCGCACCCGCGAAGCCTTGCAGGGGAGCCTGCATAAGACCGAGTGCCTGACTCAACAGCTGCTCGCGCGACGGCAATGACGCCAGTCGCTTGACTTCATTTGCGGTAACTGGCTGTCCTTCAACCAGTCCCCCCTTGACCTGCAACTGCTTGTGTTCTTTCTGGAAGTCGGTCAAAAGCTTCGCGGCGGTGACTGGATCTTCACCAGCGAACACGAATGCCGTCGGACCGGTCATGACGTCTTCGAAGCCTTTGACCGATGCCACTTCCAAGGCGCGCAAGGCGAGTGTGTTCTTGACGACCGTGTACTGCACTCCCGCCGTGCGCATCTTCCTGCGCAGTTCGGTCATCGGCTTCACCGCAATACCGGTGAAGTCCGTCAAGTAAATGGTCGGCGACTTGGACAGCTGCTCACTCAGTCGCTCGATTAGATCAGCTTTCTTGGTGCGGTTCATCGGTACCCCGCTGTATCTACGCGGACTCCGGGACCCATTGTACTGGATAGGGTGACCGACTTCACGTACGTCCCTTTGGCTGCCGCAGGCTTGGCACGGACCACGGAATCCATGAATGTGCTGAGATTCTCCTGCAGTTGATCCTGCGAGAACGACACCTTGCCCACTGGTGCGTGCAGGTTGCCGGTCTTGTCTACCCGATACTCGATCTTGCCGGCTTTCACTTCTTGCACCGCGCGTCCCACATCCATAGTGACCGTACCGGACTTCGGGTTGGGCATCAGACCTCGGGGACCAAGAATCCGCCCCAGTTGACCCACACTCGACATCATGTCGGGTGTAGCAATAACGACGTCACAATCGAGCCATCCCGCCTTGATCTTGTCGACGTACTCCGGCCCGAAAAAATCAGCTCCCGTCTCTTCCGCCTCTTTGAGCTTCTCGCCTTGCGCAATGACCAACACTCGGATCGTCTTACCCGTACCGTGCGGTAGCACGACAGTACCGCGGACAATCTGATCGGCGTGGCGTGGATCGACTCCAAGGTGTACCGATACCTCGACCGTTTCATCGAACTTGGCAAAGGCCACCGACTTGACCGTGGACAGAGCTTCGATCGGCCCATACATCCTCGTGCGATCTACGGTGGCCGCGGCTCCCTGGTAATTCCTGCCAGACTTTCCCATCAGTCCTTCACCTCAATACCCATTGATCGGGCCGTTCCAGCAACGATCCTGATTGCCCCTTCCATGTCGCTCGCGTTCAGGTCGGGCATCTTGATCTCTGCGATCTTCTTTAGCTGCTCGGTCGTGACAACCCCCACCTTCTCCCTATTGGAAGTCGCCGAACCTTTCTCGATACCCGCCTCCTTGCGTAAGAGAACAGCCGCAGGCGGTGTCTTGGTAATGAAACTGAAGCTGCGATCGCGAAAGATCGTGATTTCCACCGGAATGATCGTCCCGACCTGACTCTGCGTCCGGGAATTGTACTGCTTGCAGAAATCCATGATGTTGACGCCGTGGGGACCCAGGGCGGTGCCGACCGGAGGGGCAGGCGTGGCCTGGCCAGCAGCGATCTGCAACTTGACGAATGCAACCGTCTTCTTGGTAGCCATATTGTTCCTCGCACTGGGACATTCTGTCCCGGCTCCCACGTTAACCCGTGGTCAGGTAGCGCTAATGCGCTCTCAACTGCAAATAGTCCAGCTCGACAGTTGTCGGTCGGCCGAACAGACTGACGGACACCCGGACCTTACCCTTCTCCGGAATCACATCTTCGACCGTTCCACTGAAATCAGAGAACGGCCCATTCGTTATCTCAACCACCTGACCGACGAGGAAGGGGATCTCCTCCTTCGGCTCCTCGTCATCACTCTCGACCTCGATACCGAGTAGCCGGTTGACTTCCTCCTGGCGGAGTGGCTGAGGGGTCCAACCTTGCCCTACAAACTTGATCACACCCTGTATGCTGTTCACTGTGTGGAGCGTTGCCTGGTTCATAACCATCTCCACGAGCACGTACCCCGGGAAGACCTTGCGCTCCACGGTGACCTTCTTGCCGTTCTTTACTTCCACGACTTGCTGAAGCGGTACCAGGGCCTGCCGGATGAGCCGTTCCTCCTCCGGCTTGGGATCGCCCTGAATCTGCCGCTCGAGCAATGACCGCACCTTGTTCTCGTGACCTGCGGTCGTCTGAATCGCAAACCACTTGTGTTCCATAGCTGCCCCGATCATCCGCTAAACGCCCGCCCAAGGAAGTCTATCAGCAGCTTGGAGAAAAGCAGATCCATCAAGCCGATGATCATACCCACTATGAAAACGATGATGACGATGACCACCGTCGAGCGCCGCAGATCGTCCCAAGTCGGCCAGGACACCTTACGCATCTCAGCCCGCACATTGCGCGAGTACTCGGCCGACTTCACGGCAAAAGCAAAGACCGGCTGGCGCCAAATCACCAGCGCCACGGCCATTAAACCGGCCATGGCGGATCCGACCATCAACTCCAGGCTCATTACTACTTCGTTTCCTTGTGCAGTCGGTGCGAGCCGCAGCGCCGGCAGAACTTCTTCCACTCGACCCGCTCCGGATGCTTGCGCTTGTTCTTGGTCGTGAAGTAATTCCGACTCTTACAGTCGGTACACTCCATTATCACTTTATCTCGCGGCATTTCTCAGCCTTGTCTACTCGATGACCTTGGTTACCACGCCTGCACCGACCGTGCGACCACCCTCTCGAACCGCAAACCGCAAACCCTCCTCCATCGCGATCGGTGCGATCAACTCAATACCCATCTTCGTGTTGTCGCCAGGCATCACCATCTCCACACCCTCCGGCAACTCCACCGAACCCGTCACGTCAGTCGTACGGAAATAAAACTGAGGACGATAACCCTTGAAAAACGGCGTGTGACGACCACCCTCATCCTTCGTCAATACGTAAATCTCAGCCTCAAACTGCGTATGAGGGGTCACACTCCCCGGCTTCGCCAATACCATCCCACGCTCTATCTCATCCTTGCCAACACCACGCAACAACAACCCAACGTTGTCTCCCGCCATACCCTCGTCCAACAACTTCCGAAACATCTCAACGCCCGTAACCACCGTCTTACGATCCGCACCCAATCCCACCATCTCTACCTCTTCATTCACCTTCACCTGACCACGCTCTATTCGACCCGTCGCTACCGTACCGCGGCCAGTAATCGAAAATACATCCTCAACAGGCATCAAAAATGGCTTGTCTACCTCACGCTCCGGCACCGGTATGTATGAATCCAACGCCGCCAATAACTCGTCGATGCTCTTCGTGTTCTCCGTACCCGGCTCACCATCCTCCAATGCCTTCAATGCACTGCCCATGATCACTGGGATCTCATCACCCGGAAACTCGTAACTGCTCAATAACTCCCGTACCTCCAACTCCACCAACTCCAACAACTCCGGATCGTCTACCATGTCAACCTTGTTCATATACACCACAATGAACGGAACATTCACCTGACGGGCCAACAAAACATGCTCGCGAGTCTGAGGCATCGGACCGTCCGCTGCGCTCACCACCAGTACCGCACCATCCATCTGGGCAGCACCAGTTATCATGTTCTTTACATAGTCCGCGTGACCAGGACAATCCACATGAGCATAGTGACGCGCCTCCGTCTGATACTCAATGTGAGCCGTCGCTATCGTTATGCCACGCTCCCGCTCCTCAGGGGCCTTGTCTATTGCGTCAAAAGGCACAAAATCCGCCAAGCCGCGCTTCGACTGCACCTCCGTTATCGCCGCCGTCAACGTCGTCTTACCATGATCCACATGTCCTATCGTACCAACGTTTACATGCGGCTTCGTACGCTCAAACTTTTCCTTCGCCATGGTACAATCCCCTAGCCCTTGATTCTGCTGATGATTTCGTCTGCCTTGGATTTCGGAACTTGTGCGTAGTGTGAGAACTGCATCGAGTATACTGCGCGTCCCTGACTCAGTGATCGCATCCTCGTCGCGTAACCAAACATCTCCGCAAGCGGCACACTAGCTCCAATCAATTGTGCGTCCCGCCGTTGCATCATGCCGCCGATCTTGCCGCGACGACCGCTGAGATCACCGACTATATCACCCATGTACTCCGCCGGAGTCACGACTTCCACATCCATGATCGGTTCCAGCAGTATTGGACGTGCCTTTTCGGCTGCAGCTTTGAACGCCATTGAGCCGGCTATCTTGAAGGCCATCTCGCTCGAATCCACTTCATGGTAGCTGCCGTCCACCAACTCCACCTTGACATCTACCACCGGATACCCGGCGACGATCCCGTTTTCGAGAGCACCCTTTACTCCCTCCTCGACCGACCCGATATACTCTCGTGGCACGGCACCACCGACGATCTTGTCCTCGAACACGAAGCCATGACCCGACTCCATCGGTTCGAGATTGATTACAACGTGACCGTATTGCCCACGACCGCCGCTCTGTCGCACGAACTTCCCTGCGACCGCCTCTGCGCGTTCGCGTACCGTCTCGCGGTACGCTACCTGCGGCCGGCCGATATTCGCCTCGACACTGAACTCCCGCTTCATCCGATCAACCAGAACCTCCAGATGTAGCTCGCCCATTCCCGAGATTATTGTCTGTCCGGTCTCAACGTCGGACCGAACGTGGAATGTCGGATCTTCTTCGGACAGCTTCTGCAGTGCGATAGCAAGCTTGTCCTGAGCGGCCTTCGTCTTGGGCTCGATCGCGACCGAGATGACCGGCTCCGGAAACCGCATCACCTCGAGAATGATCTGATCGCTCTGTACACACAGAGTGTCGCCAGTCCTGGTGTGCTTCAATCCGATGGCGGCAGCGATATCTCCAGCCCGAACCTCTTGTATCTCCTCACGCTTGTTTGCGTGCATCTGGAGTAGCCGTCCGATCCGCTCCTTGCGGTTCTTGGTCGAGTTGTAGACATGCGATCCACTCGTGAGGACCCCCGAATACACCCGGAAGAAGGTCAACTTTCCGACATACGGATCGGTCGCGATCTTGAAGGCCAAGGCACTGAAGGGCTCGTCGTCATCCGCCTTACGCTCCACAAAGGTCTCATCGTGGTGCGGAGGGTGACCCTGAATTGCTGGCACCTCCACCGGGCTGGGAAGATACTCGACAATTCCATCCAGAAGACGCTGGATGCCTTTGTTCTTGAAGGCTGCACCACAGAAAACCGGGACGAGTTCACCACTAGCGGTTGCTTTCCGAACGGCCCGGTGAATCTCGTCTTCGGTTAGTTCTTCTCCTTCGAGGTACTTGTGCAGCAGCTCCTCGTCGTGCTCCACCGCGGCTTCGACCAACTCGTGCCTCAGCTGAGCTATCTTCTCACGAAACGCGCCGGGTACCGGCCCCTCTTCCCACTTTACTCCCTTGCTGTCCTCATCGTAGATGACTTCCACTCCACGCACGATGTCGATCAGGCCCGTGAACAACTCACCCGATCCCAGCGGATATTGAACTGCGTAGGCCTTGGCGCCGAGCCGCTCGCGCATCATGGCCAGACAACGATCGAAGTCCGCACCCACGCGGTCCATCTTGTTGACGAAGACGATGCGGGGCACACCGTACCGGTCAGCCTGACGCCAGACGGTCTCGGTCTGTGGCTCAACCCCACCTACCGCGTCCAAGAGTGCCACCGCACCATCGAGTACCCTGAGCGATCGTTCTACTTCGACGGTGAAATCGACGTGGCCCGGCGTGTCAATGATGTTGATTTGATAAACCTCGTCATCCCGGTGCTGCCACTGACAGAAGGTAGCAGCGGAGGTAATGGTGATACCTCGCTCCTGCTCCTGCTCCATCCAGTCCATCGTGGCAGTACCGTCGTGGACCTCGCCAAGCTTGTAGGTGCGCCCAGTGTAGTACAAGATCCGCTCGGTCGTAGTGGTCTTACCAGCATCAATGTGTGCCATGATGCCTATGTTGCGGATCTTATCGAGCGAAGTCGTACGTGCCATAGCTGCCGTCTATCTCAAATGCTTCCAATTGCTGTCGTATTCTCCCGTTTCTCATGCCGTCCAACGCGCACCCAAAAGCCAGCTAAAAAGCGGGGCGACCGTCATCCGTCACTTCGGCCAGGTCTCGCTCCGCAGTCGTCCGGGAGCCTAGCTCCCTGCGACGCAGGATCCCTTGTAGCAGGGTCCCGGTATTGTTGCTTTAAGGTCTCTACACTACCACCGGTAATGCGCGAACGCCCGGTTGGCTTCCGCCATCCGGTGGGTGTCCTCCTTCTTCTTGATCGAGCTACCCTCGCCCTTCGAGGCCAAGATCAGCTCGCCCGCCAGTCGTTCCGCCATCGACTTCTCACCACGTGCCCTGCTGTACTGGAGAATCCAGCGCATCGCCAAGGCTGTCCGGCGGTCCTGACGTACCTCCACCGGTACCTGATAGGTCGCACCACCGACTCGGCGGCTCTTGACCTCGACTACCGGCCTCACGTTGTTCAGCGCCTGCTTGAAAACCTGCACTCCCGGCTGACCCGTGCGCTGCTCGATCATGTCCATCGACGTGTGGAACACGTTCTCGGCGGTCGACTTCTTGCCATCCGCCATCAGGTGGTTGACGAACTTCGTCACCGTCTGACTATCGTAGCGCGGGTCCGGGGGAACGGGGCGCTTGACCGCTCTCTGTCTCCTACTCACCTGGGCCTCTTCGCGCCGTATTTCGAACGGCTCTGGCGACGATCCGACACTCCGGCCGCGTCCAAAGTGCCACGAATGATGTGGTACCGGACACCGGGAAGGTCTTTGACTCTGCCACCGCGGATGAGCACAATGCTGTGCTCCTGCAGATTGTGGCCTTCGCCCGGGATGTAGCTCGTCACCTCGAAGCCGTTGGTCAACCGCACGCGCGCCACCTTTCTCAGGGCCGAGTTCGGTTTCTTGGGAGTCGTGGTGTAAACGCGCGTGCACACCCCACGCTTCTGGGGGTTCCCCTTGAGCGCTGGCGCCTTATCGGCCTTCTGCATTGCTTTCCGCCCGTGGCGGACTAGTTGATTGATCGTCGGCATATCAGTGCTAGTGAAAATGATGTCGACCCGCTCGCAAATCCCGAACCGGATCGACAGCAGCTTGTAAACTTAGATGGGGCAGAAGCTTGGGTCAAGGCGTGACAACAGACTCGACTACTTCCCGTAGCGCGCTCGCCAGGGCCATGATGTCTTCCTCGTCGTTGTACACGTGAGGTGACACCCTGAGTACGTCACCGCGGACTGAAACCGATATCTTCCGGCCCGCCAACTCGCTTTGGAGGGCTGTTGGGTCCACACCCTGTGGCATCCTGAGGCCGACAAGATGACCGGACCGCCACTCGGCGGCCTCGGCCCCGAATCCTGCCTTCGTGGACTCGGCAACCAGCAAATCGGTGAGGCTTCGGCAATACTCCTCGATGCTCTCAACCCCCCAACCAGCGATCAGCTCCAGCGCCGCCCCCAACATTGGAACCAGGGCGAAGTTGCTGATCTCCCCTGGTTCGTACCTGACCACTCCGGGCCTATACTCGTCCTGGTAGTCGATCAGGCGTGGAAAATCGTCACTCCCCACCCGCGACAGCCAGGTCTCCTCCAATGGGACCCCATTCTCGAACCTCGGGCCGTAGTACGCCACACCCAGACTGTAAGGACCCATCAGCCACTTGTAACCCGCACAGATCAGCGCGTCGGGCTCGATGCGGCGGACATCGACCGGTAGCGCACCCACCGACTGGGTTCCGTCGATCACAAACGCCGCACCCACCTCGCGACACCGCTCACCCACCCTGGCGAGATCAAACAGGGTTCCGTCGGTCCAATGAACCTGGGCCAGCGCTACGACGGCCGTATCGCCGTCGATGGCCTCCAAGAGCCGTTCGTTCCACTGTTGAGCCCGGTCGGCCCCCTGTTCAGGAGGGGCTATCGTCCGGAGTTCCGCACCCGTGGTGGCCGCTAGCCTGCGCCAGGCATACACATTGGAGGGAAACTGCCGGGCCAGGATGATCAAGTTCTGCGAACCGGCGATCTCCAGGTTGCGGGCGACCGACGCCAGCCCATAGGAGACCGACGGTATCAGCGCTATCCGCTGCGAATCAGCGGCACCCACCAGTCCGGCGAACCGGTCTCTGACGTTCTCCAGCCCCGCAAGAAAGTCGCCGGGAAATATGTCACACGGGATCCGCTTCTTGCGGATTCCGGCGATCCCCGCCTCCTCCACGCGCAGTGGCAGCGGGGACATGAAACCGCAATTCAGGTAGTGAAGACCTGGTGGCAGCGAGAAGAGATGTTTCTGACAACTCAGCATTTCTCACCCCATGCAGCGAAGCCGCACGGGGTGCAACCACCGTGCGGCTCGCCTAAGTGCGCCGGAGCAACGTCTAGGACTGCGCCTTCGCCTCGGCCGGTTCCTTTGGTGTCGCGATGAAGGGACTCGGCACGCCCAAACCCTCCTCGACATCTGCCGGAGGAGGTGGAGGCTCGAATCCCTCGGGTGGCTGGATCTCAATATCCGCGTATCGATAGATACCGGTGCCAGCTGGGATCAGGTGACCGATGATGATGTTCTCCTTGAGTCCCAACAGATCGTCCTTGGCACCTCGGATCGCCGCATCGGTCAACACACGAGTCGTTTCCTGGAACGATGCCGCCGAGATGAACGACTGCGTCGTAAGCGACGCCTTAGTGATGCCGAGCAACAGAGGCTCGCTGGTGGCAGCCTGATTGCCCTTACGTATCACTCGCCCGTTCTTCTCACGGAACACGATCTTGTCCACGTTCTCGCCCTCGAGGAAACCAGTGTCGCCCGGATCAACGACCTTCATCTTCTGCAACATCTGGCGTACGATCACGCCGATGTGCTTGTCGTTGATCTTCACACCTTGCAGGCGGTACACCTCCTGCACCTCATTGAGCAGGTACTCCTGCACCGCCCTGGGGCCCTTGATCCGCAGAATGTCGTGCGGATTGACCGGACCCTCAGTCAGCCGGTCACCTGCCCATACTCTGTCACCTTCGTGTACGCGCAAGTGCTTTCCTGCCGGAACCTCGTACATTTGCGGCTCACCGGCGTCGGGGTGCACGAAGATCTCGCGCTTGCCCCGTTTGATGTCGCCAAACTTCACGATTCCGTCGATCTCTGAGATCGTTGCCGGATCCTTGGGTCGGCGCGCCTCGAACAACTCGGCCACACGCGGCAGACCACCCGTTATGTCTCTCGTCTTGTACGCCTCACGAGATATCTTGCCGAGTGTCTGACCGGCATGGATTGTGTCGCCGTCATCGACTGTTAGTTGAGCACCTTCCGGAATGACATAGTCGCGTACCTTACGTTCCTTGCCACCCTTGGTCTCGACGATCTCGATGTGCGGGTGCAGCTTCTTCTCCCGATCCTCGATGATCACCCTCTGACGTAGACCGGTTATCTCATCCAGCTCCTCACGGACAGTTTCGTCGTCCACGATGTCGACAAACCGTACGGTCCCGTTCACGTCGGAGATGATCGGGTTCGCATATGGATCCCAGGTGAACAGCAGGCTGTCGCGCTTCACTGCTTCGCCATTGGATACGGCTAGTGTAGCACCGAGCGGGACCTGGAACCTCGATCTTACTTGACCATCAGAATCCGTCAACTTGAGTTCACCTTCGTAGCCGGTGACGAGAATACTACCGTCCTCGGTGCTCACGAACTGGAGACGGTCGCTGAACTCAATCACTCCTTCCAGCTTGCTCTTCCGTGCTGTTTGCTCGGCTATACGTGCCGCCGTGCCGCCGATGTGGAAGGTTCGCAGCGTGAGCTGAGTACCGGGCTCACCAATCGACTGCGCGGCGAGAATACCGACGGCTTCTCCCAGGTCAACCATCTTCATTGTCGCGAGGTTGCGCCCGTAGCACATGCGACACAGACCGCGTCTCGCCTCACAGGTGAGAACCGACCGGATCTTGACCGTTTCGATGCCGGCATCCTCAATCATGGTGGCGGTTTCCTCGTCCATCAAATCTCCGGCTGCGGCCAACAACATCGGGTCACCGTGCTCGTCGAGTTCGTGCGGATCGAGTACGTCTTCTGCCGCGACGTTACCCACGACTCGCTCTCCCAGCGGCTCGATGATGTCCTCGCCCTCCTTCAGGGCCGAAATTTCCAAGCCCAGAATTGTGCCACAGTCCTCTTCGGCAATGGTCACATCTTGTGCAACGTCGACTAGACGCCTCGTCAGATACCCTGCATCAGCTGTCTTGAGTGCGGTATCCGCTAGTCCCTTCCGAGCACCGTGCGTCGAGATGAAGTACTCCAACACGGTGAGACCCTCGCGGAAGTTCGAGCGGATTGGGCTCTCGATCACCTCTCCGATGCCACCCGTGAGTTTCTTTTGCGGCTTGGCCATCAGACCACGCATACCGGCCAACTGTCTAATCTGGTCGCGGCTTCCTCGGCTTCCGGAGTCGAACATCATGAACACCGGATTCAGCCCATCCCGCGCCGTCGCCAGGTTCCCCACCATCGCCGCTGCGATGTCGTTGTTCGCGTGCGTCCAGGCGTCGATCACTTTGTTGTACCGCTCACCGAACGTGATCTGACCGGTTGAATACGCTTTCTGGAATCGATCAACCCTCTTGCTGGCCTCTTCCAGAATCTCGGCCTTCTCTGCGGGTATCTCCAGGTCTTCGACGCCGATCGAAATACCACCGAGGGTAGCGTACCTGAAACCGAATTCCTTCAGTCTATCGAGGAACAACACCGTCTCGGGCATACCTGCCCGACGATAGGCCTCAAAGACGATTCCCGAGATCGTCTTCTTGCGCATGATATCGTTCTGGAAGCCTAGCTCCGCAAGCACCATTAGCGGCAAGATGCTGTTGAACAACACGCGACCCGCGGAAGTCGGCAGCCAGCCTGGCGTCGGATTCTCCGCTTCCTGAGGCGGTACATACCAGAACTGAATCGGCGAATGGAAATCGAGTCGTCCTGTTGCCACAGCAGTCTCGACCTCCGCCAACGATCCGTACCGCGGGGCGTCCTTCACCTTCTCCTCGAAGTCAGGCAGTACCTTGGTGACGAAATAGCATCCCAGCACCATGTCCTGACTCGGTTCTGCAACCGGTCGACCGTCGGCCGGCTTCAGGACGTTGTTGCTCGAAATCATCCACACACGTGCTTCGAGCTGCGCCTCGAACGACAGCGGTACGTGCACCGCCATCTGGTCGCCGTCGAAGTCGGCATTGAATGCCGCACAAACCAGCGGGTGAATTCGAATTGCCTTGCCTTCGACCAGAACGGGCTCAAACGCTTGAATACCCAGTCGGTGCAGCGTCGGTGCACGGTTCAGCAGAACCGGATGGTCTTGAATGATTTCCTCGAGGATCTCATACACCTCCGGCCCCTCGCGCTCCACGATCTTCTTCGCCCGTTTGACTGTCTCGGCAATTCCCTTTTCGACCAACTTGTGAATGATGAACGGCTTGAACAGCTCCACAGCCATCGTCTTTGGTAGTCCGCACTGGTGTAGCCGCAACTCGGGACCAACCACGATAACCGACCTGCCGGAGTAGTCCACGCGCTTGCCCAGTAGGTTCTGGCGGAAGCGTCCCTGCTTACCCTTCAGCATGTCCGAAAGAGACTTCAACGGACGCTTGCCGCGACCGCGGATCGCCTTGGACCGCCTGCCGTTATCGAACAGCGCATCGACGGCTTCCTGCAGCATGCGCTTCTCATTGCGCAGGATTACTTCAGGAGCCCGGTGCTGGATCAATTTCTGCAACCGGTTGTTGCGGTTGATCACGCGCCGGTAGAGATCGTTGAGATCGCTCGTGGCGAACCGACCACCATCGAGCGGAACCAGCGGTCGCAGATCGGGCGGGATGACCGGCACCACGTTCAGAATCATCCAGGCCGGATTGTTGCGCTCTTCACCACTGTCACCCGAGTTGCGAAAGGCGTCCACGATCTTCAAACGCTTCAGCATCTGCTTCTTGCGATGCTGACTCGTTTCAGTTGCAACACCTTTCCTCAACTCATCGGCGACTTTGTCCACGTCCAGTCGCGACAGCAACTCGCGGACAGCCCGTGCACCGATGTCCGCGGAGAACGCCGAATCACCCTCAGCTTTGGCTTTCTCACGCAGATCGAGATACTGGTCCTCGTCGATCAGTTCGTTCTCTTTGATCTCCTGCTCACCCGGATCGATCACTACATAGTTCGTGTAGTAGATGACTTTCTCCAGATCCCGCAGGGTGAGATCGAGCAGGTTGCCCATAGGACTGGGCAGTGTCTTGAAGAACCAGATGTGGGCTACGGGAACCGCTAGCTCAATGTGACCCATGCGTTCACGGCGTACCTTCGAGAGAGTCACTTCCACGCCACAACGATCGCAGACCACGCCTCTGTAGCGGATTCTCTTGTACTTACCGCAGTGGCATTCCCAATCCTTGACCGGGCCGAAGATCCGCTCGCAGAACAGTCCGTCCTTCTCCGGCTTGAACGAGCGGTAGTTGATCGTTTCGGGCTTGGTTACCTCGCCCCACGACCACCACGAACGTTGGCCCTGCATGACCAGTCGTTCTCGTTCTTTGGCATCCTGCGGGCCGCGGATCTCCTCAGGGCTCGCAATTCGGATGTGGATATAGTCGAAGCTTGAGCCCCTGTGGTCACGTACGCTACGGAAATCGATCATTGGTGCTCCCTACTCCTCACCGCTGTCGGTGACGCCCAATGTGACTTTGAGTCCCAACGCCTGGAGTTCTTTGACCAATACGTTGAATGACTCCGGTATACCTGGTTCCGGTAGATTCTGTCCCTTAACAACTGCCTCGTATACACGGCTGCGTCCGTTAACGTCGTCGGACTTGACCGTGAGCATTTCTTGAAGCGTGTGAGCTGCCCCGTAAGCCTCGAGCGCCCACACCTCCATCTCACCAAAGCGCTGGCCACCGAACTGTGCCTTACCGGCCAACGGCTGCTGCGTGACCAGGCTGTACGGCCCAATCGATCGTGCGTGGATCTTGTCATCCACCAAATGAGACAGCTTCATCATGTAGATCGAGCCAACCGTGACCTGCGATTTGAACAGCTCGCCGCTCCGTCCATCCCTAAGACGGCACTTCCCACCAGGTGTCAGGTCCGCCAAGCGCAACAGCTCGTTGGCGGCGCCCTCCACATCCGTTTCGCTCTTGGGCCCCAGCATCGTCGCTAGCGCCGGCGAACCAAGCTTCTTGAGGGTGTCTTCATCGCCGAGGGCCCCGTTTTTCCGGGATTCCTTGAGGCCAGCCTTGAGCGCCGCCAGCTCATTCTTCGACAGTTCGTCCTTCTCAACTTCGAGGCGCATCGTGTGGTACTCCTGCTGTAACTCGGCCTCGGCCCTCTGGCGCTCGGCTATCTCCTTGGCGGCCGCGGTCAAGAAGTCACGCAATCCGTGGTACAGATCGCGTGTCCCTTGTGACACGGCACGGCTTCCCAGCTTGTCCAAGTGCCCTGCTGTCAGATCCGGACGACCGCCATTGGCAGCCGGAACTTTCGTGAGATCCCCTAGCGCCGCGCGGAGCACGTCGGGGGTCAGATCCGGGGGCATCACCTTCAGACGCAGTGCCTGGCCAGCCCATTGCAGACTTGCCAACGTGAGCGCAACACCTACCTCATCTTCCCGCGCACCCTGGAACACCGGCGTCTCCGCCTTGAAGCCGAGTATCCGGGCCGCCCAACCGAGATGCGTCTCCAAAATCTGGCCCACGTTCATTCGACTGGGAACGCCCAGAGGGTTGAGCACCAGATCGATCGGCGTACCGTCGGGCAAGAAGGGCATGTCCTCTTCCGGAACGATTCGTGCGATGATGCCTTTGTTCCCGTGGCGACCAGCCATCTTGTCGCCAACCGCAATTTTGCGCTTCTCGGCCAAATATACTTTGACCAGCTGTATCACACCTGGTGGCAGTTCATCCGGTTGCAGGATCTTGTCGATCTGATCTTCGGCCTTCTCCTCTAGCTTGGCACGCTCTGCGTTTGCTGCATCGACAGCGGCGCGGACGTTCTCGTTCACCGTCTTGTTGTTCACACGGAGCGTCTTGAGATCAACTGCTGCGAAGTTGACGTCAGCCAGGATCGTCTCCGTGAGCTTCGTCCCCTCCTTCAGATACTCCTCGATGGTCCCGTTCTTCAGCATCACGGCGACGACCTGATCTTTCAGCACGTCACCCATCTCGTCGAACAACGCCGCACTCACGCGGGCCTTCTCTTCATTCTCCAGTTGACGCACCTCACCGATGCGCTCGCCGCGATCCTTTTCGACGACCTGATCTTCGATGCGCGAGAAGATCTTGACGTCGATGACGACGCCCTCCGTTCCCGGCGATATCTTGAGCGATGAGTCCTTTACATCTTTCGCCTTCTCACCAAAGATCGCGGTGAGCAGCTTCTCTTCCGGCGACAGCTCAGTCTCACCCTTCGGCGTGATCTTTCCAACCAGGATGTCGCCAGGCTTCACCTGGGCGCCGATCCTCACGATCCCCCGCTCGTCGAGGTCCACCAACGCCTCCTCGGCCCCGTTGGGTATCTCTCGTGTGATTTCCTCGGGGCCACGCTTCGTGTCACGAACGTGGAGTTCTAGCTCCTGAATGTGGAGGGAACTGAACGAATCGTCCTTGACCAGACGTTCCGAAATCACGATTGCGTCCTCGAAGTTGTGCCCATACCACGGCATGAATGCCACGAGAACGTTGTAGCCGAGTGCCAGTTCGCCGTTGTCAGTAGCGTGACCGTCAGCGATGATCTGACCGGCACTGATCTTCTGACCGACCTGAACGAGCGGCCTCTGGTTGATTGCAGTGTCCTGGTTGGTCCGCCAGAACTTCTTCAACCGGAAGCGGTCGTGCTGCATCAGCCGGCCGAGGGGCTGACCATCGTCGCTGTTACGGCGGTTGCGACCGGTGTCAATGACGATCTCCTCCGCAGTCACCTTGCTCACCACACCCGCGCGCGGCGCTATGGCTACGGACCCAGAGTCACGGGCGGCCTTCTCCTCCAGCCCGGTCCCCACGTTGGGCGCTTGCGGGAAGAGTAGCGGCACCGCCTGACGCTGCATGTTGGAACCCATGAGGGCCCGGTTGGCATCGTCGTGCTCGAGAAACGGGATCAATGCGGCGGCGACGGAGACTAGCTGTTCCGGAGCCACGTCCATGAAGTCGATCCTCGCTGGTGGCAGCAACGGGTAGTCGTCGCGCTTCCTGCACAGTGCCATGTCGCGAACGAA
>JAUVRV010000258.1 GCA_030597435.1 Gemmatimonadales bacterium
CCAGCAATCGCGGCATCCCGCGATCTGCGGCATACTCCCACACCTTCTCCGTGCCCACTTCGACGCCCGCGGTCGCCCCCACAACCACGAGGGCAGCATCGGCCGCATAGACGCCGGCCATTGCATCGCCAGTGAAGTCGAGGTATCCGGGAGTGTCGATGAGATTGATCTTGGTGTCCATCCACTCGGCGTGTGCTAGAGCCAAGCTGATGGAATACTGCCGTTCAATTTCGTCGGGAGTGTAATCTGTGAGTGCCGTGCCGTCGGGAACCGAGCCATGTCTCTTGCTGCTGCCAGCCACGAATGCGAGTGCATCAACCAACGTCGTCTTTCCGCTCGCACCGTGGCCAACGACCGCTACGTTGCGGATTCTATCACTTCCATAGACACGCATGCGCAACACCTCCTGAAGCTGGGACGAGGAACATGGCCACAAGGGACACGTAATGTCAAATCCCTGGCGGCGAGGTAGGTGGCATCGATTCCACGGGCAGTGTCCCCCTATCCCATCCGAACCCATCGATTACATTGGTGCCACCCAACAACCCCGTGAGATCTCGTGGACACGGTACTCAAACCCGTTACCGCCCTGGTTCGGGAGGCGCTCGGCGCCACAAGGCTATCGGAGTTTCTGGAGGCGGCTGCCAAGCATGTTCCTGACGATCCAACAGACCCGTCGGCAGAGGCTCTGGCCGCCATTGCAAGCATGTTGGCCAAGCTAGTGGAGCAGCGAGAACATGAACACCAGGCCGCAGTCCGTGCCGATGCGATGCTGGATGCCAGCCCACTGCCCGCGGCCATCATAACCGCGGACGGCCAGATCCTGCGGTCGAACTACGCGTTCGGCGCACTAGTGGGATTGGTTGGTTCGCAAGCGGCCGCCGGTATGTCTCTGGCCTCTCTCGATGTGTTTTCCGACACCGAGTTGCTCCAAGCCGCGCTGGAAGCCGCGATCGCCGGTCAGAGATGGGACGGCGGGCTTACCGTTCGCAGCGGACAGGACCACAGATCGTGCGACGCCGTCTTGACATCGATCGGCGGTAACTCGGCAGCCGAACTGCTGCTGACCCTTTATGACCACACCGACGATCTGAAGGTTCAGCAAGAGGCGATAGCCCGGGAGAAGCTTGCCACCGCCGGAGAGATCGCGAGTGGCGTGGCCCACGAGGTCAACAATCCGCTCGCCGCCATCCGGATCGAAGCTGAGTTAATCGGGTCCAGCGCGGAGGACGAGGCTACTGTTGAATCCGCCCGAGTGATAATCAGAGAGGTCGACCGAGCTTCACGCATTGCGCGAATGCTAAGCCACAGCACCCGACGGGCAGACCGCGAATTCCAGGATGTTCAAGTGAACGAACTGATCCAGGAGATCCTCGGCCTCAGGTCGCGGCTGGATCCCTGGGTGGACATCGAGCTGAGAACGACACTCGATCCAGAACTGCCGTCCATCGTCGGCCCCAGGACCGATCTCAGGCAGGTCTTCTTCCACCTCATCACCAATGCGGAAGACGCGGTGCAACAAGTGGACGGTGCCACTATCGAGGTGAGATCGGAACGCACTGATGGTGGCATCCGGTTCAGCGTTGCGGATTCCGGGAGTGGGATATCAGCCGACATGCACCAGCGCATCTTCGATCCGTTCTTCACCACCAAAGACCCGGACAAGGGGACCGGCTTAGGTCTCAGTCTGAGCCATGGGGTAGTCGCGGAGATGGGGGGCAAGATCTGGGTGGAAGATTCTCCGCTGGGGGGCGCCCGGTTTGTTGTTGATCTTCCGCTCGGGACCGATGAGTAGCGACTCAAGGACCTAACAGGTGGAGCATTACGTAATTCAACTCGCGGGTTTGGTCGCGCTCGGAGTGGGAGCCACTTGGTTGGCCTGGCGCGTACGAGTGCCGTCGATCTTGCTGCTGCTCATGGTCGGGTTCCTGGCAGGCCCCGTAACCGGGATTCTGCAGCCGGACACCCTACTAGGCGACCTCCTGTTCCCGATCGTGTCACTCTCCGTCGCGGTCATACTGTTCGAGGGTGGCCTGAGTCTCGACATAGATGAGCTGCGGGACATCGGCCGGGTGGTCCGAAACCTCATGACGGTAGGTGTGCTGGTCACCTGGGGCGGCACCACGGCCCTCGCCTACTTGCTGCTGGGGTTCGATCTCGGATTGGCAACGCTGCTGGGTGCGATCCTGGTCGTAACGGGTCCGACGGTGATAATCCCGCTACTACGCCATGTGAGACCTTCGGCACGAGTCGGCTCGGCTATCAGGTGGGAGGGCATAGTCAACGACCCCATCGGGGCGATCCTGGCGGTCTTGGTCTTCGGGGTCATCACGGCAGGCGGGGGACAGCACGTAACTGGTGCGACGATCGGTGTGGCGAAGGCCATCGGCGCAGGGGTCGGCACGGGACTGATCGGGGCGGGAGTGCTGGTCTTCCCACTGCAGCGCTACTGGATCCCGGACTTCCTGCAGAACCCGGCTGCACTAGCGGTTGCCTTGGCGACTTTCACCGTGTCAAACATGCTGCAGACCGAGTCAGGCTTACTCGCGGTGACGGTGATGGGCTCGGCATTGGCAAGCCAGAAGCTCGTATCGGTCCGGCACATCGTCGAATTCAAGGAAAACCTGCGTGTCCTACTCATATCGGTGCTGTTCATTGTGCTGGCGGCGCAGGTGCCCATGTCGGCACTGTCCAGCACTAATTGGAGCAGTCTCGCTTTCCTGGCCGGCCTGATTCTCCTGGTACGTCCCCTTGCAGTAATGGCAGCAACCTGGAGGACCGAGCTCGTATGGCAGGAGCGTGCCTTGCTCGGCTGGATGGCACCGCGAGGTATCGTGGCCGCTGCCGTTGCGTCGATCTTCGCCTTGGAACTCGGCCGCGCCGGGTTTCCCGGTGCCGAACGGCTGATCCCCGCCACATTTCTGGTAATCGTGGGTACCGTTATCGTTTATGGCTTGTCGGCCGTGCCGGTCGCACGCAAACTGGGAGTCGCCTCACCGAACCCCCAAGGGCTGCTGATGGTAGGGGCGGCGGAGTGGGTACGCTCCCTCGCCCAGCTGCTCACCGCCCAGGGATTCAGAGTGCTGTTGGTTGACTCGAATTGGGCGCATGTGACGGCGGCTCGGAACGCCGGGTTGTCTGCCCATTACGGCAACATCCTGGCCGCGCAGGCTATGGACGAATTGGAACTGGAGGGCCTAGGCCGTCTGCTGGCAATGACCCCGAATGACGAAGTCAACGCGCTCGCGACCCTGCACTTTGCGGAAGTGTTCGGCCGCTCGAGTGTATTTCAACTGATATCGAGAGACAGGACAGCTGACGGGTCGGGGCCGACGATCCCTTCACACCTACGAGGCCGTTTCTTGTATGCACCGGATGCGACGCATCAGGCAATCGCGGCGCGTGTCGCCGCGGGCGCGGTCTTCAAGCGAACTACGCTAAGCGAGGAGTTCGGATTCGACGATTTCCAATCGCGGCACGGTAACACTGCACTGCTGATGTTCGTGAGCAAGGGCCCGGGAGATCTGGAAGTCATCGCCGCAGAGAGTACGCGGTCACCGAAAGCTGGACACACGCTGATCAGTCTGGTCGGGCCAGATGGTCAGGTTCCCGTATCCAACCCCGACTCAGAGGAGACCAGCAATGCTGACTGACATCGCGGCCAAGTACGAGAAAGCAGCCCATGGTATGTTGAGAATGGTCGTCGGGTTCATCTTCATGACTCACGGTGGCCAGAAGCTATTTGCCTGGTTCGGAGCAGATCAATCGGCCGAGCTGATATCACGCTTTGGAGTCGCCGGAGTGTTGGAGTTCTTCGGTGGCCTCATGATAGCGTTGGGGCTATTCACACGACCCGTGGCCCTCATTCTCTCAGGTCAGATGGCGGTTGCGTATTTCTGGATGCATTTGCCGCGGGGATTCTGGCCCTGGGCCAACGGTGGTGAACTCGCAACCATATATTCGTTCGTGTTTCTCTTCCTAGCGGCGGCAGGTGCGGGTAGCTTCAGCGTAGACAACGTCATGGACAAGAGGAAGGACACCTGAGGTGCATCGTTTTCATCGGCTGGTACTGAGCCTACTGTTCCTCGCCGCTGCACCTGCGTCTATGGCAGGGCAGAACAATGCGATCATCCTGTTCGGATACGGTGGCCGAGACCTCCCGCTCAGCAACCTGAACGAGACCGGGGATCATTTTCGGTCGGATTGGCTTGTCGGAGGTGGCGTGGGCCTTCAGCTCAACGCCAACTTCGCTCTACGAGCGACATTCTCGACCGTCGAGAACACATGGGAGGGAACGACGATCGAGTTGTCCGATTCCACGTTTCGGCGTTCATTCGTTGCCTTCGACTTGCAGGCCGGCATTCCATCGGCGTCGGGGTTTGTCCCCTACTTTGTGGTCGGTGCGGGCTGGTTCGACATTGACCCCAACGATAGCAGTCTCGAAGGCGACCGGTCATTCGCGGGCCGGTTTGGCGCCGGCATCAACTACGTATTTGACAACACGTTCATGGCGTTCTTTCTGGAGGGAGATACCTGGATTTACTACATGGATGGCTTGAGTTACAGCCGAATCCAGTACGACATAATGATCGTGGGAGGCATCGCCATAGCGGTACCGTTCTGACGACACGCGCGACATGCCGTCTTGTCCGCGGACCGAGTTCAACGCCGGGACAGCGTCAATAGCAGTGCGTTCGCCAGCCCCAAGAGAACAAGAGCAAGACCTAGCCTACCCTGCCGTTCAATGAGCTTCGCGACCCCGGCAAGGACGAAGAACACCACGGCACAGGCCATGAGCCAGTCTCCCCAACTCCAAGAGCGCCAAATCACAGGGTCCTCCTCCATGTGAGATCCCTTGAACGCTCCAATCTAGTACCGAATGCGACGCCGACCCACATCCCGGGCGTTTTCTAAAGGGCACCTTGAGTAGAGTAGCAATTGGAGTTAACCTCACGTCGGTTGACCATGGCAAGCGGGCAGCGAGCAACTCTCCCCCACGATTGGAGGTCGACGATGCCCCAGCGGTCCATTGTGGCTGGAGTGGATGACA
>JAUVRV010000221.1 GCA_030597435.1 Gemmatimonadales bacterium
ACTGCAACCCGTTTCCGATACGCCGAGCGATCCCGCCCGACAGCGTCTGCGCTCCCACAGCGTCCACGCTATCGGGCGATACCACAATTCGGATCCCACGTCCCGCTTGAATGGCGTATGCCTTCTCGACTCCCTTGTACGAGGTCGCGATGTCCTCGAGGTTCTTCAACCGCTTCACGTAGGTCTCGAAGGCTTCACGCCGTGCTCCGGGACGGGAGCCGCTCGCGGCATCCGCCGCCTGCACAATCACCGACACCGTCGACTCGTGCGGGACGTCATCATGGTGCGCCGCGATCGCGTTCACGACAATCGGCTGTTCGCCGTACTTCTCCGCCACCTCCACGCCGATCTCGACGTGCGTGCCTTCATGCTGGTGCGTGAGCACCTTGCCGATGTCGTGCAACAGCGCACCGCGCTTCGCCAGACTCACGTCGAGCCGGAGTTCGGCGGCCATTATTCCCGCCAGCCACGACACTTCCTTCGAGTGTGCCAAGATGTTCTGGCCATACGATGTCCGATACTTCATCTGACCCACGAGCTTGACCAGCTCAGGGTGCATGCCGGTGATGCCCAGTTCGTAGGTTGCCTCTTCTCCGGCCTCGACTATCTCGACCTCGATCTGCTTGCGGCACTTCTCTACTATTTCTTCGATCCGTCCCGGGTGAATCCGCCCGTCTACTATCAACTCCGCCATCGCCACCCGGGCAACCTCTCTGCGCACCGGATCGAAGCATGAGATCACTACCGTATCGGGGGTATCATCGATGATTACATCCACTCCGGTAGCGGTCTCGAACGCCCTGATATTGCGGCCTTCGCGCCCTATAATCCGCCCCTTCATTTCGTCCGACGGCAGCGCCACGGCCGCCACACTGGTGCTCGCTGCCTGTTCTGATGCCAATCGCTGAATCGCCATGGCCACGATCTTCTTGGCATCGCGATCGGCGTTGCGTTTCGCCTCTTCCTTGATGTCGCGGATGGATGCGGCGGCTTCGCTCTGCGCCACATCGGTCATTTCCCGCATGAGCAACTCTTTGGCCTTCTTCTCGCTCAGGCCCGACAGCTCCTCCAGCTTCTTGCGCTGCTGAGCCATCGCATCATCCAACTCGTGTTCCTTGCGCGACAGGTTACCGTCACGGTCCTCGAGGGACTGGTCGCGCCGTTGGAGTTCGTTCTCCCTGTCGTCCAACGTGTTGAGCTTGCGGTCGATGAGCGCTTCCCTCTCGCTCACCCGTTCCTGCAGTCGATCCAGCTCTTCTCTGCGTTGCTTTTCCTCCCGCTCCCATTCTTCCCGCGATTTCATCACTGCTTCTTTTCCAGCCAATACCGCCTGGGAACGCGCCGTCTCAGCATCATGGTGAGCTTCCGTGAGGAGCCGCTCCGCCTGTTGCTGCGCCGATTTACCCGCCAGTTCCGCCAACCGACGTTCAGCACGCTTGCCCAGCACATAAAAGACCGTCCCGGCGATCGCTGCGGCGCCGAAAACGGCCAATATCAGAATGAGCTGGTCCGTGCCCATATATCTATCTCCAGCGGCGACACTGGTGTGGTCCCATGCGTCGCCGTCACTCGGTCGTGATAATGTTAGTGTGGACTAAATTCCCAGACTGTTTGAAGTTACCCGCCGTCCCCTGGCGAGGCAAACGAGCCGGTCGCTCTCGACGTCCGCTTCACCGGCGGCAGGACGCGACACAGATCGGTGGCCAGGTTGGTCACGCGGTCGGTCATCTCCCGCGCCGCCCGGCGCTCCTGGAACAGCTCGTCGGTTATGGCAAGTGCGGCCAGGATCGCCGCCTTGTGGGTCTCAACCATCGTACCCAACGAGAGGATTTCCTTCAGCGCCCGATCTACGTGCTCGGCGACCGCCCGGGTGTACTCCGGGGGACGATCCGACTTGAGCGTGTACTCCTCGGTGCCAATGGTCACCTTGACCATGGTCTTCTTGTCCGTCATCGGGCCTGCTCCTCCAAACGCACCTGCTCTTCCAAGAACTTCAGTCGAGTGAGCAGGGCGTCCACCCGGGTGCGGGCCGCCTGAAGCCGCCCGTTCACTTGCTCGTTCTCGAGTTCCAACTCCCGTATCCGCTCGCGCGTCGCGACCACGTCGTGGTCCATCCCCATCTCCGCGCGGTGCGCCTCGGCTTTCAGGGCTCTACGCCGCCACGAGGCCAGCTCGTCTTTGACGTGCTGTAGCACCCGCTCGAGTTCTGTCAGTGCCTGGAATTCAGGCCTCTCGACGTTCGACACCAAATTTGTCCTTGAGCTGTTTCAGCACTCGGGTTATCGCCTTGTCCACTTCACGATCGTTGAGTGTCCTAGCGGACGCCCGGAACACCAGGCGCCACGCCACACTCCGGCCGGCCAATTCCGCCGACCTGTACTCGTCGAATAACTCAGCCGACTCCAGTAGCTCGCCCGCAGCACGAGCGATCACAGCCTCGACCCCGTCCGCGTCAACACCCGGCGGGAGAATCAGAGCCAGGTCCCGCTCGACAGGCGGGGTCGTTGGCACAGCTTGATAGCTCGCCCGCCTACTACGAGACCGGGCCATGTCGAGTTCAAACCCAAACAGCGGTGCCGACCATACCGGCCGGTCCACCGTCAGTTCCCGCGCAGAACCCCTGACACGGTTCTCTCCATCTTGCAGCACCCAACCACCGTCACCTCGTTCCACCCGTCCGTCGACGCCACACACCTGTACGGCTTGCTCAAAGATATGCTTAAGATCCCACACGTCGTAATCTGCAGCTTTGCCGGACGATGACCAGTGTGGCGGAGCACTTGCCCCGGACACGACACCCGCAACCCTGAGAGTCTCCTGCGGCTGTTTCCCTGCACCAACCTCCTGAAACACGACACCGATCTCGAATAACCTGATGTTGCGTTCGCGCCCGGACCAGTTGCGGTGTGCCGCCTTCACCAATCCAGGCAGCAGCGATTCTCGCAGATAACCCTCGTCCACCGACATCGGGTTCAGCAGACCCTGCGGTCTCTGCTCTCCCCCGGCAACGAGCGAGAGCGAACGTGCTTCGTTCAGCCCCATGGCAGTCAGCACCCGACGGCTGCTTGCCTTCAAGGACTCAACCGGATCGTCGGGCACGTTGCTCGGCCGGTACGGCCTCACCTCGACCGGGAATTGATCGTAACCGGCGAGGCGCGCGACCTCCTCGATCAGATCGACTTCCCGCGTGACATCCGGACGCCAGCCGGGGACCTGTACGGCAAGACGTTCCTTTTTCGGGACGACCACGAAACCGACACTCGAGAGCAGTCGCTCGATCTCCTCACCGGTCAAGGGCGTACCGAGCAGATGCGTCACCCGCTCTGGCCGGAGAAAAACGGTCGGACTCTTCGTCGGCTTGGGATAGACGTCGATGGGCGCCTCCGGTTCCTCGCCACCAGCGACCGCCCGAATCAAAGTGACTGCACGGCGCAGGGTCTCCGGCATTGCCATGATATCCGTACCGCGCTCGAAGCGGTATGACGCGTCCGTGTTCATCTTCAGCGCTTTGCGAGTCGCTCGAATCCGCTTGGGATCGAAGTAAGCACACTCCAACAGGATATCCGTTGTCGTGTCGGACACCTCAGAGTGACTGCCCCCCATGACACCGCCTATCGCGGTGGCGCCCTCGCCGTCACAGATCAACGTCATCCCGGATTGGAATTCGTGCTTCTCACCGTCGAGGGTGGTCATCTGCTCACCGGGATGAGCCGAGCGAACGATGATCTTGTTGCCACGCACCTTGGCGAGATCGAACGCGTGGAGCGGCTGGTTCAACTCCAACAGGATGTAGTTGGTGGCGTCCACCACGTTGTTGATGGGTCGCAAACCCACGTTACGCAGCCGCGTCTGCAGCCATGTGGGTGACGGACCGATCTTCACCCCTCGTATCACCGCTGCCGTGTATCTGGGACAGCCCTCGCTGTCTTCTATCGAGACTGCAACGCCGCCGACGCTACCCGGTCCGCTGGTCGTGCGTGGCACCCGGCTGTCTGTCGGTGCCTCGGGAATCGGCTCGAGCTTCACCGGGACGCCGTAGGCCGCACCGAGTTCTCTCGCTACGCCCTTGTGGCACAGCAGGTCGGGCCGGTTCGGAGTGACGTCCAAGTCCAACAGCGTGTCGGCAAGTTTCAGTGCGTCGAGGAAGTTGGCACCGGGCTCGGCATCCGTGGCCAACTCCATGATGCCATCCTGATCCGTTCCGAGTGCCATCTCCCGCTCTGAGAGCAGCATGCCGTTGGAGACGATCCCTCTTATCTTGCGCGCCGTGAGCTTCAGGCCACCCGGCAGCACCGTGCCCACGGCCGCATAGGGATACTTGTAACCAGCCGTAACGTTGGGCGCACCACACACCACCTCAATGGTGGAGGAGCCGTCATTGACCTGACAGACCGACAGCCGGTCCGCAGCGGGATGTTTCTCTACCTGCTCCACCAGTCCCACCACGACATCGCCCAGTTCTTGGTATAGCGGCTCGACACCGTCCACGGGCGCGCACAACATCGCCAGACGATGGGCGGCGTCATCAGGATCGATTTCACGATCGAGCAGGGCCGAGAGCCAGTTGATTGAGATATTCACCGCTATTCCACGAATTGACTCAAGAAACGCATGTCGTTCTCAAACAGGATCCGGATATCCGGGATGCCGTACTTGAGCATAGCAATTCGGTGCGGGCCCATCCCGAACGCGTAACCGGTGTACCGCTCCGAATCGATGCCACAGTTCTCCAGCACAGCCGGGTGCACCATTCCCGCACCCATGATCTCCAGAAACCCGGAGTACTTACAAGTCGAGCAACCGGATCCCCCACAAATGTGGCACTGAACGTCGACCTCCGCCGACGGTTCCGTGAACGGAAAGAACGAGGGCCGGAACCGAGTCGTCGTCTCCTCACCGAAAAACCGCTTCACGAAGAAATCGATGGCCGCTTTGAAGTCGACGAAACTCACGCCCTCGTCCACCACCAGGCCCTCGATTTGCTCGAACACGGGAGCATGTGACGGATCCCACGCGTCTCTGCGGTAGCACTGCCCCGGCACCACTATCCGCACCGGTGGCTTGTACCGCTCGAGTGTGCGGGCCTGCATGGGAGACGTGTGCGTTCGCAGCACGATCCCCGGGCTCAGATAGAACGTGTCCTGCATGTCGGCTGCAGGATGATCCAGCGAGATGTTGAGCTTGGTGAAGTTGTACGCCTCGGTCTCAGCCTCGGGACCGACCACGCGGGTGAACCCAAGCTCGCGGAATATGTCGCAGACCTGATCGACCACCGCGGTAATCGGGTGTACCGCGCCGCGCCACACGGCGCGACCCGGCATGGACCAGTCAACCACATCCCCTGCGGCAGTGGATGTAGCGAGCGTGGCCTCGCGCTGCTCGAACGCCGACTCGAGCTGCTGCTGGATCCCGTTGGCGCGCGCACCGACCCCACGCCGCTCTTCGGGAGGCAACCCGCCGAGCGACCGTAGCACCATAGTGAGAACACCGGCCTTGCGTCCCAACAAGTGGGTGCGCAGGTCGGTTAGCTCAGCCGG
>JAUVRV010000120.1 GCA_030597435.1 Gemmatimonadales bacterium
AGCAGCGAGGGACACATGGACCGCCTCCCGTCGGGACAGGATAACGCTACTGGACAACTGCAGCCTCCTTCTTGTCATCGACCATTTGCACCTGGTACCCAGCCATTGCTCGACGCAACGATGTGCGGGTCGGTCCACCACCGCCCGGCCACACCGTAATAGCTCCTCCGATCACCATCACGAGCCCAGCAAACCACAGCCACCACACCAGCGGATTCAGTGTGATCCTGTACACCGCTTCCTCGGTCCCGTCGACGACACCGGCGAACACGACGTAGACGTCCTCTCGTAATCCGGACTCGATAGCAGCCTCGGTTGACGGCTGGAACTGGGCTTCCCCAAGCGAGTTCAGATACTGTCGCTTTTCACTCGTCATGATACCCATGGACTTGTCGCCGCGCGTCACATCGAGGCTAGCAGCCGATACGAAGCGGTTCAGCTGGCTGTACTGCGATACACCTATATGAGTGAACGTGTACTCGTATCCAAATGCCGACCGCATCGTTACTGACTCACCCGGTTGCAGTGACGCCTCCATCTCCTTCTTGAACGCGTTGCCGGCGAAACCCACAAAGAGGACCACCACCCCTAGATGAACGATGTAGCCACCATAGCGACGGCGGTTACGGCCCATGAGACGGGCGAGCGCAAGCGCGTAATTCTCACCGTGCAGTCGGTGGCGTGCGCCCACTCCACGAATGAATTCATGGCCTATCGCTGCCACGACAAAACCGGACAGGGCGAAGGCCATAAGAACGTAGAAGTCTCTGACTCCGATCGCGATGAAGACAGCCGCTACCACGAGCATGGTGATGGTCGGTCCCGTGAACTGCCGCCTCAGATTTCTGGTGCTGGCCTTCCGCCAAGCGATGAGCGGACCTATCCCCGTCAGAGCCAACAGCCCGAGCCCGATGGGAATGTTCACTTGATTGAAGAAGGGCGGTCCCACCGTAACTTGCGTGCCGCGCACCAATTCCGAGATGATCGGGAACAAGGTGCCCCAGAGCACCGAGAACGCCATTCCGACCAACAGCAGGTTGTTGAACAGGAAGCTCGCCTCCCGCGAGACCATACTCTCGAGTTGTGACTCCGCTTTGAGGTCGGGCAGTCGGGTAGCGAGCAGCCAAGTGAGAGCGATCCCCGAGGTTATCAGGAAAACCAGGAAGAAGTATCCGACCGACGACTGCGCGAACGAGTGTACGCTGGAGATGATTCCGCTACGAGTGATGAACGTCCCGAAGATGGACAGCATGAAACTCAACACGATGAGAATCATGTTCCACTTCTTCAGCATGCCGCGTTTTTCTTGGATCATTACAGAATGCAGGAACGCCGTCATCGTGAGCCACGGGAGGAAACTGGCGTTTTCGACCGGGTCCCACGCCCAGTACCCGCCCCAGCCCAATTCCACATACGCCCACCACATGCCGAGTACGATTCCGGCGGTCAGGAAGATCCAGGAAACGATGGTCCAGCGCCGGATCGCATGGAGCCAGCCGGTATCCAACCGCCTGGTGATCAGGGCGGCTACCGCGAAGGCAAACGGAATCGTGATGCTGATATACCCCAGGTAGAGCATGGGAGGATGAATCACCATGCCAGGGTTCTGCAGCTGGGGGTTGAGCCCATTACCGTCGAGCGGCGTGAAAGCCAAACGCTCGAACGGATTCGACGCAAACAGCACCACGGCAACGAAGAACAGCGTCACCATCGAGGTGACCGCTGCCACGTAGGGCATCAGGTAGTCATAACGCTTCGGCGTTCGCCACTGGGCCGCAGCCCCAAACACGGTCAGGACAAAAGCCCAGAACAGCAGGCTGCCAGACTGACCCCCGTAAAAAGCCGAGAGGGTGTAGGGTATAGGCAGGTTACGGCTGGTGTATGCCCAGACGTACTGGACATTGAAGTCATGTCGCAGCAACGCCACCAGCAAAGCTATGGAGGCTACGGATAGAACGCCGAAGAGAGCGTAGGAGGTGCGCCGTGCACTCTGCATGAGCGCGGGTCGCTGCCGAATCCCTCCCAAGATCCCAACAGCAGAACCCCACGCCGCAAGTAGCAGCGCTAGCCACAGTGCAATTTGTCCCAGGATTGTCATGAGAGCTACGCCGCCGGCTGGGCCTCGTAACGGGATCCACACTTAGCCAGGAGCGTTGTGGCCCTGAATGTCCCATCCGATAACAGGCGGCCTTCCACTACGACATCGGCCTCATCATCGAATGTGTCCGGAGCTATTCCCCGGTATACGACCGGGTATGTCTGGACACCATCGGTCACTTCGAAGGTGATGGTCTGTGACGCAACGTCACGGGTGATACTACCGGTGACCACACGGGCGCCCATGCGGATACCGACGTCGTAAATTGAGGGGTCTGCCTCGACTTTCTCCGCCAGTTCAGCCGGTGTGACGAAGTAGACTCCCGTGTCCTTGATCCCGGAGGCCATCAAATAACCGACGCTGCCGGTAATCAAGGCGGCCCCCATAATGAACTTGGTTCTCGCTCGCATGGTACCTCTCTCCAGTGGTCCCAACCTTTAGAACTGATGAATATAGAGTACAGCCCGATACCAGGAAAGGTTGCACCGAGTGCCTGAGAATGGGGTTTTCCGCCTCTTAAGGAACCTTTAGGATCCCCTGGCCCAATACAGCGCAGTTTCCACTGCCCGCTGCCAGCTCCCGAACAGGGCTTCCTGCTGCGCTCCCGGCTCGAACCAGCTCACATCCCGGCTCTGGGCGAAATCGGCCGAGTTTCGCCACACACCAGTCGCCAATCCCGCCAAACCGGCGGCGCCCAGCGCGGTTGTCTCTACCAACCGTGGCCGGACTACTCTCACACCCATCACGTCGGCCTGGAACTGCATCAACCAACCGTTTGCGGCCGCCCCACCATCCACATTCAACTCACTGAGGCGAACGCCGGAGGCTCGCTCCATGGCCAGCGCGACGTCCTTGACACTGTACGCCATGGACTCCAGAGCGGCCCGAGCCAGATGTGCCCTTGTTGCCCCTCGAGTCAGACCTACTATGGTACCTCGAGCTTCGGGTTCCCAATGCGGCGAACCAAGACCCACCAAAGCAGGGACGAAGTAGACCCCACCGTTGTCCGCAATGCTTCTGGCCAAGTCCTCCGTCTCCGCTGCGCTCTCGATCAGTCCCAGCCCATCTCTGAGCCATTGCACCGCGGCCCCTGCAACGAACACGGATCCCTCCAGGGCGTAGGTCGGAGCTCCTGTAGCATCACAGGCCACTGTTGTCAGGACTCCCGTATCAGATTCCCGAGTTTTCCGATCTCCTCCCACATGCATCAGCAAGAAGGCGCCTGTTCCGTACGTACATTTGGCCTCCCCCGGTTCCCAACACGCCTGGCCAAACAGGGCAGCCTGCTGATCGCCCGCGATCCCGGCTATGGGAACTTCGATCCCCAAATGGTCCGGATCGGAGAACCCAACGACCTCGCTCGACTTGCGGATCTCGGGCAGGCTGATCCTAGGTACGCCGAACAGCCCGAGCAGTTCATCGTCCCAGTCGAACCGGCTAATCCCGTAGAGGAGGGTCCGAGAGGCGTTGCTGTGGTCTGTGACGAAGGCACGTCCCGAGGTGAGCTTATACACGAGCCACGAATCGATCGTGCCAAAAACGGCATCTCCCGCTTCAGCCCGGGACCTCAATCCCGGCACCTGTTCCAGAAGCCATTCGATTTTCGTCGCCGAGAAGTATGGATCCCAAACCAATCCCGTGCGGGTGGCCACGTAGCCCGCCCCGTACTCCTCGGACAGCGCGCGACAACGCTGCGCCGTGCGCCGGTCCTGCCACACGAGCGCCCTGTGGAGGGGCTCACCGGTGTGCCTGTCCCACACCACCACGGTCTCTCGCTGATTGGCGATACCTATCGTGGATGGTGTCACACCGGCGTGTTCGATCGCCTCCCGGGCCGCTTCAACCGTCACCCTCCAGATCTCCAGCGGGTCATGCTCGACCCACCCGGGCTTCGGAAAGTGTTGTGTGAATTCGCGATACCCTCGCCCCAGGACACTGGCGTCATGCGAGAACACAAGTGCGGTCGAACCCGTGGTCCCCTGATCGAGGGCAAGAACACTAGCCACTTGACGAGGCTCCCTTCGGGATGAGTTGCGAGATCCGCTCAGTGTAGGGTGGCTCGATGATCCCGCGGTCGGTAATCAATGCCGCTATGTACTCGGCCGGGGTGACATCGAATGCGGGATTGTAGCCAACGGCCCCGGGAGCCGCGTCGATTTCCTCCGGACTGCGCAGCTCAATGGGTATTGTCTCGCCTGACGTCACCGCAAGATCGAAAGTGCTGCAGGGTGCCGCGACATAGAAGGGAATCCCGTGGGCACGTGCCAGTACCGCGACCCCATAAGTCCCGATCTTGTTAGCAGTGTCACCGTTTGCGGCTATCCTATCGGCCCCCGTTATCACCAGATCCACTTTGCCCTGGGCCATCATGGCTCCGGCAGCGCCGTCGACAATCGAGGTCACCGGGATACCGGCCTTGGCAAGCTCCCACGCAGTCAGCCTCGATCCCTGACGTAGGGGTCGGGTTTCGTTCGAGATCACCTGGACCCGTCGTTTCTGCTTGTGCAACTCATACACCGGCGCCAGCGCGGTACCGATGCCACCGGTCGCCAGCGCACCGGCGTTGCAGTGAGTCATGACCGTAGCCCCGTCCGGGATCAGACGTGCCCCAGCTTCACCAATTGCGAGGCACATAGCAGCGTCCTCGTCCCATATGTTCTGTGCCTCTTGATGCAGTGCTGCGATCAGGGCTGCTCCGTCGCCACCGGCTCGAGCAGCACTTTCGTAGGCGTCGCGCATCCGTTCCAGCGCCCAGTGGAGATTGATCGCGGTGGGACGTGCCGCACCTATCCGGTCTACGGCACCCTCGAACCAGTCACGCGTGAATGCGCCATCCGCCAGGGTTCTCGCCGCCGATGTCAGCCCCATGGCCGCCGAGATCCCGATGAGTGGCGCACCCCTAACCCTCAGCGTTTGCATGGCCTCGATCACGTCCTCGACCGTCCTGGCTTCGCAGAACTTCTCTTCCTGCGGCAAGCGTGTTTGATCGAGGTAACGAAAATGGCCTTCTTCAGTCCAACCGATATGGTCGCAGTTCATTCTAGAAAAATGGATCAAGTGATATGGCAATGCAGGATTGGATCGTCACTAAGTACTGTTCAATTCGACGGACCATCCATCCCAATGGCTTTGGCTATTACTGCCTTGAACACCTCACGGTCAATCCCTGCCCGACCCAACGCTGCAGGGTCGAGTCTGACGGCATTCCAATACGCCTCGGCGGGCCGGTTTACATCGCCACCGTAGAACGCGGCTCGGGCGAGGGCTCTCCAGTAATCTGCATCGAGCGAGTCGATTGCTACCGCAATCGAGAGGTGGTGCAGCGCCTCCTCGTACCTGCCAATCAACGTTAGAGCCTCACCCAACTCGAAGTGAGCCGTAGGATCGAGCGAGTCGGCGTCCACGGCCCTGTACAGACTCGGGATGACTTGGGTAACCGGAACGTGAGGGGGCTGTATCTCAGTCGGATCAACTTCCGGAACCACTCGCATCCCCACACCGAGGGCAGCAAGCAGAGCGACACTGAGGAGAAGCGGTATCCAACTCCCGAGCAGTTCCCCCTTGAGCCATGCAAGCTGACCACTGTCATCGGTATCCGAGTCGCGGGGGTCCACACGACGGTGCAGCCGATACATGAAGATCCCGATCGGAGGTCCGACCAGGGCAGCCGCAACGACGCTGAGTAGCGGAATCAGGGAAAACCACTTGTCCGCGGGGAGAAAGAGTAGGCCCCCACAAGCGTAGAGCGGTATCGTGGCCACGAACCCACGGACCAACGCGGCCCGTTTGTTGGGTCCGAAATCCGGCCGGCCTGCGATAACACTGCCGACTATGAAACCCGCAATCGCGAAGATCCCCACCAAGACGCCTAACGAGAACTTGGAGACCAATCCAGGAGACAAACCACGAAAGACACCGACCACGGCGGCAAACACGGCTGCGGAGGCCGCCACCAGGAATCCGGCGTCGAGGTCGAGGGGGAAATGCCTGCGCATCACCCCATCCAGAATCCCTTGCGGTGCGAAATCCCAAGCACCTTATGACAGTGGTAACAGAAGTAGATGAACCGGCGTCCCATCATTCCGCTCAGTTCTCGAAACAACACCTTTGTCAGATCCCTTGAGCAATGGGGACACAACGGGTCTACCGCGGGAGCAGCCTCAAGTTCTAGCATGAAAACCTCCGTACAGGCCCTCGAGGGAGGGGGGTGGAAGCGGTTATCTCAACGCAGTCAGCAATTCCTGGCCACGAGCCCGTATGGCAGGGCTGCCAGCCTCCAGTTGACTCCGGATTGCGTTGCCGGCTGCTAGCCCAGTCGTTTCAGCATGAAATTCGCGTAGTATTTGGGCCAATCACCCTTGGGTTTCTTCTTCGACTGCTTCTTCTCGGCTACAACGAGGAGATAGATGAGCTTACTCTTGCTGAGTTCCAGATCCAGTAGATTCACCAATTCACCGTGGAGATGCTCGGCATACCACATGGGCCACTCCGGATCCTCCCCTGCGGAATCGCGAAACGCTCGGTGGTGCGCCTTACCGACCCGGTGGAACAGCTTCTCGCGCGCGGCGGCTAGCTTCTTGTGTGCCATCGATCAGAACCTCGTCGCGTTCCAACTCCAACTCCCAACGCAAGCGCCGGGGGTCGAGTGATCACGCGGTAATGGAACGCCGAACTCCGGATTACTTCGTCTGGTATGCAGACTCTATTACGACCGGCTCGACAGGAACGTTCTGGTGGTGCCCCTGGTTGCCAGTGGAGACAGCTGCTATTCTGTCGACCACATCCATTCCCTCTGACACCTTGGCGAACACGGCATAACCGAAGTCTCTGGTCCCGTGATCTAGAATCGTATTATCCTGCAGGCTCACGAAGAACTGTGACGTTGCGCTGTTGATGTCCTGGGTCCGAGCCATGGAGAGCGATCCACGCACGTTCTTCAGTCCATTAGCGGCTTCATTGGCTATGGGGGGCTTCGTTGGTTTCTGGTCCATCGCTCTGGTAAACCCACCACCCTGAATCACGAATCCTGGAATCACCCGGTGGATTATGGTGCCATCGTAAAAACCGTCATCCACATAGGCAAGGAAATTCTCGACCGTGACCGGAGCTTCGTCAGCGTACAGGTCGATTGTGATCTTTCCATAATTGGTGATCAGAAGAACCATTCCACGACTCCCATCAGACATCAATGCGCATTGAACAAGGACCCTTGAACAGGAAGATGCCATGTCTCGCCGGAACTCGCTACACCAACTCGATCTACGACCGGATCATTATCAGCAGCATCTTGAATCGGGTCATTGCCTTGAGAGCGTGCGGCTCATTCGCCGGCAACAACAGCATCTGGCCTTGCTTCACCACGTTCCGCTGGCCGGAT
>JAUVRV010000404.1 GCA_030597435.1 Gemmatimonadales bacterium
ATCTTCAGCGTGGTCAACTCCATCCTGCTACGACCACTCCCAGTTGCCGATCCGGACCGTTTGGTGAGTCTGTGTGAGACGAATCCGGCAATAGCCGGTTTCTGCATAGCATCACCCACCAATGTCGGAGACTGGTCGCAACAGAGTCGCTCGTTCGCAGCGATCGGCATCGCGCGGGACTGGCCGTTCATTCTGAAGACGGAAGAGGGCGTTGACGGGATCAACGGTGGTATCGCGACACCAGATTTCTTCAATGTGCTTCAGTTCACTCCGGCACTCGGACGCCTCTTCGTGCCCGCCGATTTGGAACTGGGCAACAACCGCGTTGTGGTGCTCACACACGCCACCTGGCGGAGTAGGTTCGGTAGTGATGCCACGATAGTCGGCCGCACTCTCACACTCGACGACGAGAGCTTCACCGTTATCGGGGTCCTTCCGGCAGATGCCGTGGTGCCTCGGATGGAACACTACCAGGTATGGGCGCCACTGCACTTTGATCCGCGTGAAGCACGAAGACGTAGTTGGCGTGGGTTCAGGGCCCTGGGGCGGCTGGCAAACGGTGCCACGCTAGCTGAGGCGCGTGCCGAGATGGTGACTATCGCCAACCGATTGGCAGGCGAATATCCCGAGACCAACGATGGCTGGGGGGTGCGTCTCGTGCCCTTGCACGAACAGGTGGTCGGTTCCGTTCGGCCAATGCTGTTGGTGTTTCTCGGTGCGGTCGGTTTCGTCTTGCTCATCGGATGTGCCAACGTTGCCAACTTGTTGCTGGCGCGTTCAGCGGGTCGCCGACGAGAGCTGGCGGTTCGCATTGCCTTGGGAGCGAACCGCGGCCGACTTGTGCGCCTGCTTCTGGGTGAGAGTGTCTTGCTGGCGTTCATGGGAGGCGCGGCAGGATTGTTGTTGGCGGTCTGGGCTGTAAACACCTTCGTGTCGCTTGCGCCTGGGGGGATACCACGGATCGACGAGGTGGCCATAGATGTTCGCGTTCTCGTCTTCGCGTTGTTGATCTCACTGCTCACCAGTGTTGCGTTCGGGCTCGTCCCGTCACTCCAGGCGACTGCGCTCGACCTCAACGTGGAGCTGAAGGAGGGCGACAGAGGCTCCAGTTCCCGTCGACTCGGCGTACGCGGCCTGCTAGTGGTATCAGAGGTGGCACTAGCGCTCATGTTGCTGATCGGTGCTGGACTACTCACGCAAAGCTTCGCTACCCTGTTGCGCTGGCGACCAGGATTCGACCAGAGCAATCTCTTGACTGTCTGGCTGCTGGCATCTTCGGGCAAGTACGAAACCGGAGGCCAGGTCGTGTCGGTATTGCAGCAGGCTGCCGATGAAGTTGGCGCGCTTCCGTCGGTAGAGTCGGTTGGTAGAGCGTCAGCCGGACCGCTGTTCGGTGGGCGCGAAACCGACGAGTTCCACATAGCTAGCCGACCGCTACCGGATCCAGGTGAAGGTCCAGTGGCGCGCTGGTTCGACATTGGGCCCAACTACTTCGCGACGCTGGGAATCCCCATGGTTAAAGGTAGGAGCTTCACCGAGACGGACGTGCGTGGAGCACCGCCGGTGGCCATCATCAACGAAACGGCTGTGCGGCGGTATTGGCCCGGCGAGGATCCCTTGGGACAGCGCGTGACTATCCGCGGCCATACCAGGACAGTTGTGGGCATTGTGGGCGACGTACGTCCGTTACGGCCAGGTACCCCCATAGACGCAGAGATCTATTGGCCACAACAACAGGCGCCGCGTTACGCCACCTATCTGCTGATACGTACGAAGACAGATCCGTCGAGCGCAGTCCGAGGGATTCGAGCGCGACTGCAGCAATTGGATCCCGACATGCAGGTCTCAGGCTTCATGACCTTGGAGCAACGTGTGTCACGTGAACTCGTGGGTCCGCGCTTCAATATGCTGCTGATCGGGATATTCGCATCGGTGGCCGTCCTGCTGGCAGCCGTCGGGATCTACGGCGTCATTGCCTACACCGTGGCTCGACGTACCAGGGAAATGGGTATCCGGATGGCTCTGGGTGCTCAAAGCTGGGATATCGTAAGGGCCGTTGTGGCGCAGGGCATGGTCCCGACGATGATCGGAGTGGGACTGGGTTTGATCGGGGCTGTGGGCCTAACACGGGTCTTGGACACCCTGCTGTTCGGGGTGAGCCCCACGGATCCGGTCACGTTCGCCGCAGTGGCGATATCGCTAGCTGCTGTCGCCGCGTTGGCCTGTTACATACCGGCTCGCCGGGCTACCCGGGTAGATACGGTAGTAGCCTTGCGTGAGGAGTAGGCCGCCGGCGCCTATTCGAGCCAGCTCTTGGAGGTAATTAGCTCCTCACAGAGGTCCTGTGCGGTTCTTCCTGCGGCCTCGGCGGCAAAGTTGACGACCACCCGGTGACGCAGCACCGACAACGCCACGTCCTTGACATCGTCCAGGTCCGCCATGGGACGGCCATCGAGTGCCGCCCGTGCCTTGGCGCCCAGCACCATGAACTGGGATGCGCGTGGACCGGCGCCCCAATCGACAAACTCCCGGATGAAACCCGGTGCGTGCTCTTCTACCGGCCGCGTCATGCGGGCCAGCGCGACTGCGGCCCGCACCACAGGCTGCGGCGCCGGAATGCGTCGTACCAGGTGCTGGATCTGTAACAAGTCGCTACCGGTGAGGACCGCCCGGACTGCGGGCTGGCGGTCACCCGTGGTGGTCTCGACGATGCGCTCCTCCTCGTCTCGGTCGGGGTACTGCACCCGCAACTCGAGCATGAACCGATCGAGCTGCGCTTCCGGCAGTGGGTAGGTACCCTCCTGTTCGATCGGATTCTGAGTTGCCAACACGAAGAACGGCTCGGGGAGATGATACGTCTCGCCGGCGGCTGTGACCTCGTGTTCCTGCATTGCTTGAAGTAGTGCGGCCTGGGTCTTGGGTGGGGTCCGGTTGATCTCGTCAGCCAGCACTACGTTGGCGAACACGGGGCCGCGAACGAAGCGAAACTCTCGCTTCCCACTGCTCGGATCCTCCTCGATGATCTCGGTGCCAGTGATGTCACTCGGCATCAGATCTGGCGTGAACTGGATGCGGGAGAACTTGAGATCGAGGGCGTCCGC
>JAUVRV010000011.1 GCA_030597435.1 Gemmatimonadales bacterium
CGATGATCAGGATCCCGCTCTTGCCACCTCCGCGCTTTGCGTCAAGCACGATCGCAGCCGTTTCATTTACGTCGGCTGAGACATCGAAGCGTAGGCCGTGATCCTCCAGTGCGAGTTCCGCGACGTTCATGCCGATCGACGAATCACCGGGTGCGGGGGTGTAGATCGGAACGCCATGTTCGTGTGCGACAGTAAGCATCGACTTGTGCGTCAAGCCCAGGGCCTTTTCACGCTCTTTCAGGTACCCGCCCAACAGGTAGTGGTACTCAGCGGTACTCATCGGACGTTGGAATTCCGCATGTAACGAGACGTCGCGGATGAACTTGTCGGTACGCAGCAGCACTGTGTAGTCGAACAAGATATCGTAGATCCGGACAACCCCCTCTTCCCGCAACTGCACATCATCTGTGAACGGCGAGCCCCTGTGCATCGAGAAGCCGAGCGCGAAGTGAGCATCGTGATAGAGATTGGCACCGGTTGACACAATCCAGTCAACGAAGCCGGCTTCAATCAGCGGGATGACGGTCGACATTCCGAGGCCTGCTGGGGTCAACGCTCCGGTGATGCTCATACCGACCGTGGTATCTTCGGAGAGCATTTTCTTGGTGAAAAGGTGGCACGCCTCCCTCAGACGACCTGCGTTGTACGCGTGGAAGGCACCATCGACCAACTCGGTGACGCTTTCACGACCGGTGAGCGGATTGGGATCGATGCTCCGTCCCGTCAAGTACGGGCTCTGCTCAGCCATCTAACACGTCCTCTTCTCAATCACGATTCGAGCTGTTCGAGCGATGCGTTGCGCCAGTTGTCGAGCACGATCTCCACGACTTGGTCGGGGTCATCGGTGAGGTGGAACAGGTCCAGATCGTCGGGACCTATCTTACCCTCTGCCCTGACGGTTGCGCCCAGCCAGTCAACGAATCCAGACCAATAGTCCTTGCCCATGAGCACTATTGGAATGGCACCGATCTTCCCAGTCTGGCGCAGTGTCAGGACCTCACACAGCTCATCCAGCGTTCCGTAACCACCGGGCGGGAAAATGAACGCGGACGAGTACTTCACCAGCATGGTCTTGCGCGCGAACATATAGCGAAAGTGAACCGTGCGATCCACGTACTGATTCACCTCTTGCTCTTGCGGTAGTTCGATATTGAGACCAATCGAGAGCGCCCCGGCCTCTTGAGCGCCGCGGTTGGCTGCTTCCATGACCCCACCACCCGCACCCGTGATTATCGCGAAGTTGTGCTCGCCGAGGAGGCGCGCGGTGTCAACTGTGCGCTGATACCAAAAGTTGTCGGCCGGTAACCGTGCGGAGCCAAAGAACGTGACCGCAGCGCGCACGTCGGCGAGTTCATCAAACCCCTCCACGAACTCGCCCAGGATCCTGAGGGCACGCCATGGATCGGTATGTACAAATGCACGCCGTTCGATAATCGACGGCGGCATGAACAGCCTTTCATCTGCCGTGAGGTGTTCCCCCGTGGAGAAGCTTGGATCAGGCTGTGAGGACTTCGATTGCTGCGACATTGTCTTCCTTGAGATTGTAGAAGAATGGTGATAACCGGACATGGCCCGGTCGCGCATCGGCAATGATATTTGCGTCTGCCAGCCGTTTCACCTGCCCGCCCGGATCGTCGTGCGGGAGCATCACGATGGCGGCACGACAGTCGGGATGTGGGTGCACCTTGGGCTTCAATCCCGCTGACTGGGCGCCGGTTATGAGGTCTTCGGTGAGGTCGCTGACGACGTCACGAATCGTTGGCACGCCGATCTCACGTATGATCTCCAGTCCGCCGAGCTGAGTGAACACTGAGGACAGAGCCGGTGTACCCTGTTCGAACCGGCGTGCATCGCTGTGCCATACGATCTCACGTAGGTCGAATTCGAATTGCCGCTCGTTCGCGAACCAACCCGATACGGTCGGAACGAGCTCTTTGGTCAACTCGTCGCGAACGTAAAGGAACACAATCCCGGTTCCGCCTAGCAGCCACTTCAGGCCCCCGGCACAGAGAAAATCGACACCGGTATCGTGCACATCAAGCGGGATCTGCCCAACACTCTGGTAAGCATCCACAAAGCACAAAGCGCCGTTCTCGTGTGCAACCCTGGCAATCGCCTTGATGTCCTGGACGGCCCCGGAAGTGAAGAACACATGCGACGTGGCAACCAGTGCCGTTCGGTCGTCCACAGCTTCTGCGATTGCTGCGACCGGTACAGAGATGCCATCGGGACTGTCTACCACGACCAACTCCACACCGGCAGGCCGTTTGACAAACCACTGGTACGCCACGGTTGGGAAGTCCAGTGAGGTAGTCACGACCCTAGGCCGGCTGCGATAGTCGATCGTGCTGGCGAGCACCGCCGTGGCAGTAGAGACGGATGCATGCAGGGCTATCTCGCTCGGACGTGCGGCGATAACCTGAGCGTAACCATCTCGCAGTTCACCTAGAGCCTCCCACCACACGTCGTACCAAGCGGAGGCACCTCTGGCATGCCACATCGAGTGGAAATCGGCCACACGTTGCTCCACCCGGGTCGAAAGCGCTCCGAGGGAACAGGAATTCAGGTAGATTTTCTCTTCAAAGATCGGGAACTCGGCCCGGTAGTGCGCGAGCGCGTGTTCTTTGGTACGGCTCGAAGAAGTAGTCATGTGCGCCAATATAAGCCGGTTGTGAAGGCCGAGTCAGGTACTGGAGGGAGGGCTCGGATTGTGTCGGCTACGGACAAGGGACCACAGACTGATCCCCGCCCAGGTGAACTCGAGAATGACAAAGCCTGCACGGCGATCCCAAAGTGCTACAATTATCAGAAGTGTGGCACCGACTAGGTTGAACCATAAGTACACTCCGTCGCGGTCGGACCATTTGCGGCGCTGTAGCATGAGGTAGGCGACCAACACTATCCCAGCACCAAAGAGGGATGCCAATTGGATCAAGACGTTCACAACAACTCCTCTGAAACAGATGGTGGTTGGCTGGGCCTGGCCGCACGTCTCACGCTTCGAGCGTTGATCAACCCACGTCTGGCGGTCGATCTCTTGCGCCTCGTCTGGGCGTTCCGTGCCCGGAATTGGTATCACACGCCACCGTTCCTGCCAGTGCCCCCAAAGGAGTACATCCGCTGGCGTATGCACACGGTATTCGGCGACGAGTCGGCCGTTCCGGCTCTCGAAGATGTGGTACGGTTTGCGCGCTGGCGACGCGAGGTCATGCGGCTGTGACGCCCCTGAAGAGAGCAGAGGCGGTCAAGCAACGTGCCGTCCAGCTAGGCTTCGACACGGTCGGAATCACAGATCTTCGTCCCACGCCACATAGATCGGAACTGAGAGCGTGGCTCCGCTCGGGCATGGCCGGAACAATGAGGTACTTGCATCGCCAAGAAGGGCGGCGGGCGGAGCCCGCCACAGTCCTCCCGGGCGCGCACCGCGCAATAGCCCTAACGAGAAGCTACTTCAATTCCGAGGGTAACCAACCGGGTGGGAGCGGGCGTGTAGCGAAGTACGCCAGGGGTCGGGACTACCACGAGTCACTCAGGAAACCATTGCAGGAACTATCGGATTACGTGGAATTCCTGGGAGGCGGCGACACAGTTGCGCGCTTCTACGTCGACGCCGGGCCGGTTCCCGAAAGAGAACTAGCGCAGCGTGCCGGGCTAGGCTGGATCGGCAAGAACACCATGCTGATATCGCCCACGCGGGGGTCGTTTTCCTTCCTGGCCACGATTCTGACGAACCTGGACGTTCCGATCGACGAACCGTTCGAGACCGACCGTTGCGGTAGTTGCACCCGCTGCCTAGATGCATGTCCCACCGACGCATTTCCTCGCGAACGCGTGCTCGATAGCCAGCGTTGCATATCATACTTGACGATCGAATACCGAGGAGACGTTACCGCTGAACTGCAGGAGCTGATGGGGAACTGGATCTTCGGCTGCGATGTGTGCCAGGACGTGTGTCCTTGGAACACCAAGTTCGCATCGGTCGCAAACGATCACGTACTGCAACTCGACCCTTCCCGCGCCTTTGTCGACCTAGCTATGCTTATTACAACGAGTGATGCGGAGTTTCTCGATAGGTATGCGTGGACCCCAATCGAGCGGCCGGGTGCGGTTGGAATGAGACGCAATGCCAAGATCGCGGTTGAGAATTTGAGGAGGGAGGCCAAGTGGCAGACGTTCCAGACACAGTGACCGATCCGGTACTGCGAGCCCGCCTCAACGAGATTCAGCAAAGACTACACGAAGTGCTAGCGCGCGTCGACGTACACCATAGGCTGGTAGGGAAGCCGGCGGATTTCCATGTGATCTCGGGCCAGACATTCGAGATCGTGTTCAAGGAAGTACCCAGTATCGATGAAGCCGAGATCATGGGTGTCAAACAGTTGATCGGCGAGAAGTGTTACTGTCATGTGTTTCCACAGACGGCGGAGACGCTTGCAGTGAGGTTTGTGCTGCCGCTGAGAAGGCGGTAAAGGGAAGCGACTTGCCCCAGCGTCACATTCCTGTCGGATGATCGATGAAGTCCCATGGCCAACCGAACCTCTCCTCAATGTGCTCTGCAAGCGCCTTGACACCGACGGTCTCGGTGGCATAGTGACCGGCGTAGATCACATTCAATCCCGACTCCTCGGCATCGAAGTAAGTGTGATGTGCGCCTTCACCGGTGAGGTACGTATCCAGGCCCGCGGCCCGCGCTTGTTCGATGAAGCCCCCACCACCTCCCGTTACAACCCCCACCCGATCTACCCGATCCGGTCCTGCCGCTATGACTCGTGGTTCGACACCAAGGCAGCTACTGACGCGAGCGGTGAAATCGTGCAAGGATAAACTGAGCCGACCGCTCAGTCCGATCGCCTGTCCTTTGGTGTCGGCGAACGGCTCAGTTCCTTCCAGGCCGAGCATCCTGGCAAGTACGGCGTTGTTGCCAACGTCCGGATGCAGATCCAGCGGGAGGTGAACTGAATAAAGCGCGGTATCCGATTGGACCAGCTTGCGGATGCGCAGACCATGACGCCCTGTCAATGGCTCGAGACCACGCCAGAAGAGTCCATGGTGCACGAGCAAGAGGTCGGCGCCCAGGCCTGAGGCTCTGTCAATGACCGCCTGGCAGGCGTCCACCGCGACCGCGAGCCGGGTCACCGAGCCCGAGTTCTCTACTTGCAGCCCGTTAACCGCTTCAGGGTAGTCGCCGACCTCAGATATCCTGAGGTAGGCGTCCAAGTAGTTGACGAGTGCCTCAAGATCAGTCATTGCTGGGCTCCCCGCCTCCTTGTTGTCGCTTCGTGGATCGGCGAATTGCATGCTGAACAGAAACGACAGTAAGACAATATTATAACAGCACCGTCATAACACTAAAACTGCGCCAATGAACAAGTGAACCGCATGTAACTGGCTGTAATAGAATACGTTACGGTAATTCGCACATAATTCACATGAGGGTGTGGAAATCCTGCAGCTGTACCTATAGCTACTGAATCGCGCTATTGCGGTCAGAGACGCTAGCGGAGTTGGGCTTCGCACCCACAGGCTGGCTGGCACCTGCTGACGGATTCCCCATTCTCACGTTGCCGTTGACCTCTCCACCTTCGTGTACCAGAATCCGGGGGGTGGCAATGTCGCCCTGCACGGTGGCCGTGGTCTGCACTTCTACGCGTTCCGACGCTTGGATCGAGCCTGTGACCGTACCACCAATGATTGCCTCTTTGGTGACGACGTCCCCGTTCACCCTACCCCCCTTCGAGACCAGGACCTGGCGTTCAGCATGGATGTTGCCCTCGACCACGCCGTCGATCTTCACGACCCCTTCGGTCTTGAGTTCACCGGTGATCGTTAGGTCCGGCGCCACGATGGAGAGGGTGCTGTCACGTCCGTGACCGCGCGCTTGATTGTCCGGCATACCGTCATGCTCCCCCGACGAAAATATTGCCATTCCTGCACTCCCTAGTCACTTGTGATCTTGGGTCAATTGATCGCCCATCCTTCAGTATCTCAAAATGTAGATGAGGGGCTGTCGACCGACCCGTTGATCCGGAGAGCCCAATCACCTGACCTGCATGTGCCGAGTCACCTCGGGTGACTAGCAGACGTGAGGCGTGTCCGTACATGCTCTGGTACCCATCGGGGTGTTGCAGCTTGACGAACAACCCGTACTCCGGGTCGCGGCCGGCGTCCAGCACAAAGCCGCCACCCGCAGCCCGGATGGGTGTCCCCTGGGCCACGGCTATGTCCAATCCCTGATGTTCCTCGGCCGCACCTCCCGGCTCGACCGGGCCGCGCGTTATGACACCTGCCTGGTCCAGCGGCCAGTGTACTGGGACGGATGGACCGTCTTCATAACAGGCTGCGGCATGCGGTATCCGCGCGACGACGGCATGCCAGGTGGGAACGTCCGCGTCCGGGCGTTGCAGCTCAGGTACCAGGTCGCCGCCCAGCATACCCCGCAGCTGTGTGTAACGGGCCTCGGCATATTCGAGCCTCTCGGCGAGTTGCATCACCTGCCGGTTCTCCTCGGTGAGTCGTTCTACGTCTCTGGTTAGACCAGGCACCCGTGCGGCTGTCCGCACGATGGGCGTATACAACGCCGCGGCTACGAGTATGACCACTGCGAGAACAATTCCCGCAATCATGCTGAAGCGCAAGAACCACAGAGGGACGCGAATCGACTTCGACTCCAGCTCACCTTCTTTGTGAATGATGATTGTCGCAGTGCGGCGTCTGTCGGTCATCCGTCGAACGGTTCTCCCAGAAGTAGCTCGAGTAGGCGTGCTAGGTCGTCGTTGGAGTAGAAGTTGATCGTCAACCGGCCACTGCCATTGCTTTTGTCGGTAAGGAACACATCAGTCTGGAAATGGCGTCGCAGCGTGTCCTCGATGCGTCGTGCTTCAGGTGATTGCACGTGGCCGCTCTTTGCTTTGCGGGGTCGGCGTTGGGGGATACGCGATCCCCTCGTGCGCGCTTCGACCTCGCGTACCGACAGGCCGTCGTGGACTGCCTGTTGCGCAAGCTTCTCGATGGCTTTGTCGTCCGGCAGTTGCAGCAGCGCGCGGGCGTGCCCAACGTCCAGTTCACCTTTGTGCACCATCTGTTGTACTGACTGCGGCAAGCGCAACAGCCGCAGCGCATTTGCAACCGTCGAGCGATCGCGTCCGACGAGTTCAGCCACTTCATGCTGTGAAGCGTCAAAATCCTCAACCAGCCGACGGTATCCGCTTGCCTCATCTATGGGTGATAGCGCGTCGCGCTGGAGGTTCTCTACCAGTGCCAGCGTGAGCAGGGTGCGGTCATCGACCTCTCGCACGACAGCACCGATTTGGCTCCAGCCTAGCTGCTGCGCTGCCCGCCAGCGACGTTCCCCTGCGATGAGCTGATACATGCCGTCGTCAGTCGGGCGGAGCACCACCGGTTGAAGCAAACCGGATGTGCGCAGCGAGTTTGCCAACTCTGTGATCGCCTGCTCGTCAAACATGTGGCGTGGTTGGAACGGATTCGGTCCGATGTCGTCGAGCGGAATCTGTCGCAGATCACCCGACTGTTCCGCATCCTCAGTGGTCGACGGGCCGAGGAGCGCTTCCAAACCGCGTCCCAGGCGACGCTTCGCTGCGGTCATGCCGGGACCTGCCTCACTGAATCCACGTCTCGTGGGGCTTCCGTCCGGCGCATCACTTCTTGCGCCAGTGCCAGGTAGCTCTTGGCTCCGATCGATCGAACGTCATAGAGAATGATCGGCTTGCCGAAGCTCGGTGCCTCCGCCAGCCTGACGTTGCGCGGAATCGCCGTGCGGTAGACCGCCGCACCGAAATACTCGCGAGCCTCGATGCTGACCTGCTTCGAGAGGTTGAGCCGAGCGTCATACATCGTGAGCAGTACGCCATCGATGGCCAGATCGGGATTGAAATTGCGTTGGACCAGGTTGATCGTATTCAGTAGCTGGGACAGCCCCTCGAGGGCGTAATACTCACACTGAATCGGTATGAGCACCGAGTCGGCCGCGGTCAGCATGTTCAGAGTGAGCAGACCGAGAGACGGGGGACAATCCAGCAACACAAAATCGTATTTTCCCCGTACAGGCTCGAGGGCCTGCCGCATTATCGACTCCCGATGGGGCCGGTTGACCAACTCGATCTCAGCACCAACCAGGTCCTGGGTGGCCGGAGCGACATCTAGAGTGGGCAATCCGATGGACGGCTGAATAATGTCAGTTAGCGGATCACCACTCATGACTACGTCGTAGAGCGACGCCTCCACTTGGGCCTTGTCCAAGCCTACACCGCTGGTCGCATTCGCCTGCGGATCAGCATCGACCAGGAGCGTGGACTCCTCTGCTGCCGCCAGAGAGGCAGCAAGATTCACAGCCGTGGTCGTCTTGCCTACGCCACCCTTCTGATTGGCGATGGCCAGCACCTTACCCATTGACGGAAGTCCTTAAAGGACAATAAGTTAGCAACATTGGCCTGTCGTCTGGTGTCGCCCGAAGATCGAGCCCGCAATATATCTATGGATTAACCGGCGGTCAAAGAAAAGATACTTGAAACTGGTGTTTCACGTGAAACCGGGATCACTTACGCTCGCGTTTCACGTGAAACACGAGCGTGGTCAGGCCACTTCACATCGCTGGCGCGAAACCTCCACCACCAGATTCTGCAGGTCACTGGGCGAAACGCCCGGGATTCTCCCTGCCTGGGCCAACGAATCCGGCCGTATCCGATCCAACTTGTGCCGAGCTTCGGTGCTGAGGCTCGCTAGTTCCAAGTATGGGAGGTCCTGAGGCAGGGAGAAATCCGCCAGTGCCTGGAGTTTCTTGATCGCCAGACGCTCGCGTTCCAGATACCCGGCGTATTTGAGCTCGATTTCGACAGAGGTCCAGACATCGTCTGTCGCTGGTGGTACCTCGATCTGGGAAGCGTCAGCCAAGGCGCGTAGCCCAACCCGGGGACGTCGAATCAGATCCGCGATTCTCTGGGGCGACTCTATGCCCGACTCACCCGCCCGATCCAACACCTGATTCGCCGAAGTTGGCTGGAGAGAAGTGCGGCTGGCAAACTCCAGGAGGCCGTTCTCTTCACTCAGCCGTTGCTCTAAGACCCGCAACTCCCCCTCGCCTAGCATGCTCAGTGCTTTGGCAAGCCCCCCCAACCGCTTGAGCGTATTGTCCTGACGCAGCAGCAACCGGAATTCCGCGCGTGACGTGAAGAGCCGATACGGCTCGTCGACACCGCGAGTCACTAAGTCGTCGATCAGCACCCCGATGTAGCTATCCTCACGCCCCATGACTACTGGCTCGCGACCTTGTACGCGTCTGGCGGCGTTGATCCCAGCCATCAAGCCCTGACCGCCTGCTTCCTCGTAGCCGGTGCTGCCGTTGATTTGTCCAGCGAAGAACAACCCCTCGATAGCCTTGACCTCGAGCCATGGCGTAAGCTGCTCCGGCGGATAGTAGTCGTACTCGATGGCGTAGCCGTTGCGCGTGATCTTTGCTTGCTCCAGTCCGGGGACTGCCCGTATGTATCGCAGCTGCACGTCGGCTGGCAAGGAGGTCGATAAACCGTTGACGTAGAGTTCCGCCGTGTCCAGCCCTTCTGGTTCCAAGAAGACCTGATGGCGCTCGGCGTCTGGGAACCGCACGATCTTGTCCTCGATCGACGGGCAGTACCTGGGACCCCTACCGGCAATAGCACCGCCGTATAGGGCGGACTCATGTATGTGCCGCTCGACGATCTCTCGAACCTCCGAGCCGGCCCACGTAATCCAGCACGGCCGCTGCTCTGGGCGCTCCTCCCGAGTGTACTGGGCAAAGCCACTCGGATTCGCATCACCATCTTGCCGCACCACGCGGCTGTAGTCGACCGAGCGACCGTCTACTCTCGGCGGCGTGCCCGTCTTGAAACGATCCACCGTCAGGCCGATAGCCTCGAGCTGCTCGGCGATGTCGACCACCGCCGCGTCCCCAGCCCTGCCCCCTGATATCTGCGTTTCTGTTCCAATATGGATCGTGCCGCGAAGAAAAGTCCCGGCCGTCAGCACCACGGTGTGGGCCAAGAGCTTGCGACCGTCCACGGTACGCGCTCCCACAACCCTATCACCATCTAATAGCAGTGTCGCGACAGTGCCCTGATTCACTTCCAGAGTTGGGTGTCCCTCGAGTAGACAGCGAACTGCCCTACGGTAGAGACCCCGGTCGCACTGCGCCCGTGGTGCCCACACCGCGGGTCCCTTGGATCTGTTGAGCATGCGGAACTGGATCGTTGCCCGATCGGCCGCCCGTCCCATAATCCCACCCAGTGCGTCGATCTCGCGCACCACCGTGCCTTTGGCTATCCCGCCTATGGCCGGATTGCACGACATCTGTCCGATCGTCTCGAGACTAGACGTCACCAGAAGCACGCGTAGCCCGAAGCGCGCGGCGGCACAGGCAGCTTCGCAGCCGGCGTGGCCAGCACCGATTACGAGGACATCGTGGGGTTCGGGCATGGGCGGGAATTATACTCGGGCAATCGTGCAATCGTACAGGCTTACGGGTGGTTGGGGGTCAAGTCGCCCAATTCGAGTTCGCTCGGCACCTAGTTGGTGCACTGCGGCAAGGCCTCGAGGCGTTAGCTCGCCCTCACCCACCGCCATACCTCCTTCGGGCTCGGCCGCTTGCCGTACATTAGGATGCCCACGCGGTATATCCTGCCAGCGATCCAAGTGATCAGCAGTAACCCGAGCATCAGAAGAGCGATTGAGCCGATCAATTCGTGGATGGGGACGTCAGAGACAACCCACCGGAGTGGCATGGATATCGGTGAACTGAATGGGATGTAACTGAGTGCAACGAAGAGGGCCCCGTCTGGTTCGGTCAACATTGCCATCAGCGATAAGACGGACGGTATGACAAAGAAGATGGTCACTGGCGCTTGCGCCTGACGTGCCTCTGCCTCGGTGCTCGACATGGCCGCGACAGCCGCAAACAGTGCCGCATAGAGGAAAAAGCCAAGCACAAAGTAAATCAGCAGCACCACGATCGTGGAAACGGGTACCTCCGGTAAAGGAAACGCTTGTGCCGGCCCTTCTAGCCCCAACATGCGCCCGATGACGTCACGCTGTGTCAGTAGCAGTCGTGCGGTTACTGCCCAGATAGACAGTTGGAACAAGCCAACGGCGCCCACCCCAAGCACCTTCCCCATCAGCAACTCGAAGGGCCTCAAGCTTGACACCAACACCTCGACAATACGAGTAGTCTTTTCTTCTACAACGGCTCCGAGCACTTGGACACCGTAGAGTAGAATGGCCATGTACAACAGGAACCACATGAAGTACGCGAGCATGAACGTGGCTTCACCGGATTGCTCGGTTGCCTCGCCTCCCCGTATCGTCACTGTCCGCATATCGAGTCGAACGCTGTTCGCGTGGGCTACCAACTGCGGATCCACCCCAACCTGATTCAAGCGCTCGGTCAGTAACGCCTGGCCGAGGAAGTGCTGTAGCATCTCCATCTCTATCTGTGCGGTAGCGTTGGAACCACGATACTCTGCTCGACCGTCCTCGACCGTTTGGTCGGTTACAATCAGGAACCCATCGATCTCCTTCCTTCCTACCGCTTGTGCCAAAGAGTCTGCGGTCGTCTCGAGCGCTGCCGCCTCGACCTGCATCCGCGTCGCCTGAAGTCGGCCTCGTTCATCCAGAACTTCTGTGACTCTCTGCCCGAACTCGCTCGTCGTCACATCCATCACGGCGATCGCTCGCTCGGCTCCACTCCTGGAGACCATCACGGCCGGCAGGAAGATCAACAGCGCCATCAGAACTGGACCCAAGACTGTCCCCACCAAGAACCACTTCGTGCGCACCCGCTCGAGGAACTCGCGGCGGATCACCACCCACGACTTACGCATTGTTTGGCACCTCCTCTGCGCGTGGCGTGGCTGCGTCCGGACCCACCAGGTCGATGAAAATCTTGTTCAAGGTCGGCTCGGCGATCTCGAAACGGGTGACCGTAGCGCCCGAACTCACAAGGCCATGTAGCAATCGCTGTGCATCCGCTCCATCCACCAATTCGAGTTCGGCGTACTGCCCGTAGTTGTCAGCTTTGGAAACGAGCGACCGGTCGTCCAGAATGTCAGCAACTGACTCGACGCCTTCCTCCACGGCCACAACTACATGGCTGCCACCGTGCTCTCGTTTCACGTCTCTCAACGAGCCATCGACGACCTTGGCACCGCGCGCGATGATACAGATCGAATCACAGAGCTTCTCTGCCTGTTCCATGATATGAGTCGAGAACAGCGTCGTGGTACCGCGCCGTGTGAGTTCTACGATTACATCCTTCATTACCTGCGTGTTCACCGGGTCGAGACCCGCAAACGGCTCATCCAGAATGACGAGGTCGGGCTCGTGCTGCAGGGTAGAGATGAACTGCACCTTCTGCTGCATGCCCTTGGACAGATCGTCTACCTTCTTTTCCACCCAATCGCTCAACCCCAACAACTCCAACCACTCAACGGCGCTCTTCTTGGCGTGGCGTCCGCTGACACCCTTGATCTGTGCCATGAACACCAGTAGATCGATGACCTTCATCTTGCGATAGAGTCCCCGTTCCTCGGGTAGATACCCGATCCTCTGACTCAGCTCACGGCCTCGTTTCGCTTGCCCGAACAATCGAACACTGCCGACATCAGGCGCGATGATCGCCATGATCATGCGGATGGTTGTCGTCTTGCCGGCCCCATTGGGTCCGAGCAGGCCGTACACCGACCCGGTGGGAATCATCAGGTCCAAGTCACGCACGGCAGTGTGACCGGCAAAACGCTTGGTCACACCCAGCAACTCTACGGCCAACTGGTCAGACATAGGCCTACCCCAGGTCTGTTCGAATTAGGGAACCCCGGCGGATACAACGCCGTTAAGTATAGCGGGTTAACGATACGCCCATATACATCATCGTCGCCGATCGACCACATGGTCGTGATCGGGGACCAGGACGGTATTAGCTGTGAGACTTTCACATCGGCTGCGTAGTCTGTGCACAATTACGGCACCTCCGGGATTACGCTGGCGCATCATGGCCGCCTTGGATACGGAAGATCGGGCCGCCGCCGCCATTGCAGCGGTACGGAACCAGCGGAGGCGTATCCTCGGTTGGGCATCTATGGTAGCCGCCGCCGCGGTAATACTGCTTGTCGTGAGCATCCCGACGCGCTCAACCGATCCGATCCAGAATGCTGTGGCACCGTTGGTTGACCAGGCTAGCATCGGACTCCGGAGCACTGGCGCCCTCGAGAGTTCCGATCCAGCCCAGCTGGGCTCGTGGTTGGAATCTCAGATGGGTTATCACATCGATGTTCCAGCAATCTCCAACGCTGTGCTGATAGGCGGTCGAGTAATCGATCTGAACCACCTGCCAGCCGCCGCGGTCATATACACGATGCACGGTAAGCAACTCACCTATTTTGCGATGCCTACTGCCAACTTGCTGGGCACCACGATCTCCAACGACCGCGTACGTGCCGTGTCTTCCGGCGGTTTCAACGTGGCCACGTGGACCGAATCTGGTGCGGCGCGCGCGGTGGTAGCCGCTATGGATGAGAAGGAGGTTGTTGCGGTAGCAAGAGAGTGTAGGCAGAAAGCTGCCGGTTACTAGACGTTCGACCTGACCCACACCTCCCCACCCTCGATCTTCACGTCGTAACAAGCCACGGGCTCCGTAGCGGGCAGCTCGACCGCACGGCCGTCACGCACGTCGAACTGGGCGCCGTGCAGCCCGCACTCAATTATGTAGTCCTCCACCATCTCGCCGTCGGACAACGGGAAGTCCGCATGGGAGCAGGTGTTGGAGATAGCGTAGACCTCACCATTGAAACGCACTAGGCATATCTGCTCGTCGGTACTGAGGTCGATGCTAAACGGCACACCTTCATCCAGTTCATCCACGAGAGCGACGCGTTCAAAACCGGCGTCCATCATCCTTCTCCATTGCTGTCAGCGGTAGTAGTACGAGACCGTCGGGTGGCAGCTACTCGGTCGACACCGGTTCCGCGTGCTCGCACAGTGCCGCGTGCAACGTGTGCCAAGCAAGGTTGGCACACTTCACCCGGGCAGGAAACTCGCGCACACCGGCAAATGCCGCAAGTTTCCCCAGCTCCTTGCGACGGGCAGATTGGTCGGCGTCGGCGGTGACCATCCCGTGAAACTTGTGGAACAGCTCCTCGGCCTCCGCGATCGACTTGCCCATGACGGCGATAGTCATCAGTGACGCTGATGACTGCGATATGGCACAACCCGACCCATGAAAGCTGACGTCTTCGATCACGTCGCCGTTCAGCTTTAGGTACACCTTGATTTTGTCACCACACAGGGGGTTGTCACCGTGTGCCACGTGATCGGCGTCCTCGATCTCGCGGAAGTTGCGGGGGCTCCTGTTGTGATCGAGGATGACCTGTTGGTATAGATCTCTCATTTCCATTATCAGCCAAACACCTCACGTGCTTCCATTAGCGCTTTGGTCAGGGTATCAACTTCCTCGACCGTATTGTAGAACGCGAACGAGGCCCGCGCTGTGGCCGGTACGCCGAAGAAATCCATGATCGGCTGGGTACAGTGGTGCCCAGTGCGGATCGCGACACCTTCCTGGTCAACGATGGTACCGATATCGTGAGCGTGGATTCCGTCTACCGTGAACGATATCACACTAGCTCTGGACTCGGCCGATCCAATGACCTGCAGGCCCGGCACCGTTGCTAGTCGCTCGAGAGCGTATTCCAACAGCACCCTCTCCTGTTCGCGAACGAAGTCCCAGCCTAGCTGCTCCAGATATTCGATGGCAACCCCCATACCGATGGCGCCAGCAATATGGGGCGTTCCAGCCTCGAATTTTGCCGGCGGTGGAGCATAGGTGGTCTTCTCGAATGTGACCGACCGGATCATCTCACCGCCACCCTGGTAAGGCGGCATCGTCTCCAGCAGCTCAATGCGGCCGTACAATACGCCAATGCCGGTCGGCCCATACATCTTGTGACCGGACACGGTGTAGAAATCACAGCCGATGTCCTGCACATCTATGGGCATGTGCGGAGCCGCCTGCGCACCGTCGATCAGCACAACAGCCGATTGTTCCTTGGCGAGCCCCACTAAATGCTTCACGTCGTTTATGGTGCCCAATGAGTTCGACACGTGAACCAAGGCAACGATCTTGACCCGTGGACCCAGCAATTTCTCGTACTCCGAAATGATCAGCGTCCCTGAAGTGTCAATCGGAGCAACGCGCAGATTGGCACCAACCGATTCACACAACAGCTGCCACGGTACAATGTTCGAGTGATGCTCCATGGCGGAGATCACCACTTCGTCACCGGGTTGGAGCACCAGCCTCCCGTAGCTGCTCGCCACCAAATTGATGGCTTCCGTGGTCCCTCTGACGAACACCACCTCAGCGGGATTGGCGGCATTGAGGAACCGCTGCGCCTTGACCCGCGCCGCCTCGTATGCCGCGGTAGCCTGCTCGCTGAGGTAGTAGACACCTCTGTGAATGTTGGAGTTCTGGTAGCTGTAGTACCGCGACAGGGCCTCGATCACCTGCTTGGGTTTCTGGCTCGTGGCCGCGTTGTCGAGATAGGTTAGAGGTTTGCCACGGACCTGCTGATGAAGTGCCGGAAAGTCCTGCCTGATCTGCTCGATATCGATCGTTCCGGTTGTGCTGTCCGGCTCAATTCTTGGCTGCATCGTCGTTACCTGGCCACACGTCGTCGTTCCGCTCCCTCATCCAGCCTTGCATGCACCAACTCGTCGAGTTGCTCCCTCAGCTCTGCAATCTCGATCTTGTTGAGGATCTCCACTCCGAAACCATAGGTGAGGAGGTTGCGAGCGACCTCGGCTTCGATCCCTCGGGTCTGCAAATAGAACAGTGCCTTCTCGTCGATCGGGCCCAGTGTTGCACCGTGCGTGCACCTCACGTCGTCGGCATAGATCTCCAACTGCGGTTGGCTGTCGGCGCGAGCTCCTGCGGACAACAACAGGTTGTTGTTGGTCTGCTTGGAGTCAGTCTGCTGGGCACCTGGCTGAACCACGATCCTCCCAGTAAACACGCCGCGGGACTCGTCATCATAGATCCCGTTGAAGAACTCCCAGCTGTTACAGCGAGGCTGTGCGTGCTCGATGGTCGTGTGATGGTCGACGTGTTGATTGCCTTGGATCTGTGTGAGTCCATAGAGACTACACTCTGCACCCTCACCGGCCAGTACCGCATTGATGTTGTGACGCGACAGCGCCGCGCCGATTTCTATCGTCGTGAGCGTGAAGTTGCTGTCGCGTCTCTGATGCGATTGGGTAGTGGCGGTGTGACTTGCCCGCGCACCTTCGCGCTGAACGCGATACAGGTGCAACCGAGCATTCTCCTGTACCACGGCCTCTGTAACGGCATTGGTCCAGTAGGTCCCGTCCACGAGACCGATGTGGCTCTCGATGACGGATGCCGCAGCGTTGCGGTCGACCACTATGAGATTGCGTGGATGGGCCACTACGGGACGATCCGCACTTGCAGTCAGGAAGAGAAGCTGGATCGGCTCGCCCAGTATCACGTTCTGTGGTACGTACAGGAAAGCACCGTCAGACATGAAAGCAGTACTGAGCGCGGTGAATGGGTTGTCGGCCGTCTTGGCATACTTCGCAAGATGACGTTCGACTCTCTCTGAGCCGCTACTGGCGACGGCGCGCAGGCTACCCACCACCACTCCATCCGGAACACCGCCGGTAGA
>JAUVRV010000070.1 GCA_030597435.1 Gemmatimonadales bacterium
GTGAGATCGCTCGCAAGTGGAACGCTCGCTACGGAGAGGAGTTCTTCCCCGAACCGCAGCCAGCGATTACCCGCGCGCGGCGGATCGTAGGCTTGGACGGTCAGGCGCAGATGTCAAAGAGCCTGGGCAACCCGATAGGCATTCCGGCAGACGCTGAGAGCATCTGGCAACGCTTGCGACCGGCGGTCACCGACCCGGCACGCGTGAGGAAATCAGATCCCGGCACACCCGAAAAGTGCAATCTCTACTCGCTGCATCAACACTTCTCACCCACGGATACCGTGGCAGACGTGGCGGCCAAGTGCCGATCGGCGGGCTGGGGCTGCCTGGACTGCAAGCGAGTGTTGAGTGAGAATGTGGTCAACACGTTCGCCCCGATCAGGGAGCGCGCGGCGGAACTCAAGGCAGATCCACAGCCCGTGTTGGAGATCCTCCAAGACGGGGCCCAGCGAGCCAGAGCTGTGGCACAGGAGACCATGAGAGAGGTACGAGAGCGCATGGGCTTCATGCCGGAGTTGGTTGCCACATCGCGCACCTAGTGAACGACCCGTCTGAAGGAGCGGCACTTTGCGAGTGGACTGCTGAGGAGTGAAACGGGCAGTCGTCAATCTGACGTCTTTGCGACCGATCTGGTCGCTTCCCTCCAATCATGTAGTGGCAATACGCAGTGCATTCGGCGACGGATGGGATGTCGTGCACGTGTCGACGCCCTCGTCGAGTGACGGCGATGGGTCCGGCGGATCGCAAGAAGCGATCGATGCCGCTGCAGGTGCTGAGGTCTATATTGGCTGGGGGATTTCGCGTGAGGTAATACGGACTGCGGGCGATTCCCTCTGTTGGGTTCACACGGCCGCGGCCGGAGTGGGTGGCAGTCTGACACCGGAGCTGCAAGCCAGTCCTGCAGTCATCACCAACTCCAGAGGGATTCACGCAGAGCCCGTCGCCGAGTGGGCCGTTGCCGCGATCGGATTCTGCGCCCGAGGGTTTCACGCGGCTGTGGCCGGGCAGGCAAAACGCAAATGGGTGAAGCCGCAGATGGCCGCGCTGGATACCCCGATCAGGGAGTTGAGCGAAATCAGGGTGGGTCTGATCGGCCTGGGTGGAATTGGCCGGGCTATAGCGCGCCGGTGCTCGGCACTGGGTATGGAAACGCGGGCGGTGCGCCGTAGGGCTGGCGGGCGCCGACCGAAAGGCGTGTCATGGATCGGTGGGCCCGATGAGCTGCTCGAACTGGCCAGCCAGAGTGATGTGCTCGTCATCGCTGCACCTCAAACGGCGAGTACATTCCAATTAGTGGATAGTGGGGTTCTTGCGGCACTGCCCAAGGGTGCGTACGTACTCAACGTCGCGCGGGGGGCTTTGCTGGACGAAGATGCCCTACTAGTGCACCTTAATAGTGGTCATCTGGCCGGTAGCGTGCTCGATGTGTTTGCGACTGAGCCGCTGCCGGAGGATCACCCGTTCTGGTCACATCCGAAGGTGTTCGTTACTCCGCACGTGAGCGGCGTGTCGCATCGCTTCTGGGAACGCGAGATGGAATTGATCGTCGACAACATCGGTCGTTACCTGCGGGGTAACCGATTGCGAAACCTCGTCAACCTGACAGCTGGTTACTAGTATGGAGAATATCATCAAGGCGGCGGTGGCGCGCGGCGCATCCGATCTGCACATCAAGGCAGGAGACGTGTTCCGCGCCCGCATTGACGGCGAACTCAAACCGCTCACCAAACAGAGATTGACACCTGAGCAGACCAAGACGATTGCGCTCAAGTTCATTCCGACCGAAGAAGACCGGAAGCGCATCGATCAAATAAGGGATTATGATTGCTCTTGGGGAGCTCCTGGTGTCGGTCGGTTCCGTGTCAACATCCTGCGGCAACGTTCTTCATTCATGGTGGTGCTGCGGGTAATCCCGTTCGAGGTGCCGACGCTCGACAAGCTCTGTCTGCCGAGAGTCTTTGAGACTGTTGCAGACATGGACCGCGGATTGGTATTGGTGACTGGCCCGTCCGGTTGTGGTAAGAGTTCTACGATGGCGGCCATCATCAACCATCTCAACACCAAGGCAAACAAGCACATCGTGACATTGGAGAACCCGATCGAGTTTCTGCATCGCGATCTCAACTCCTCTGTAACGCAACGCGAAATCGGGTCGGACACCGAGAGCTTCCATACGGGCTTGCGAGCTTCATTGCGGCAAGACCCCGATGTGATTCTGATTGGTGAATTGCCCGATCTACAGACAGTGGATGTGTGTATCACTGCTGCAGAAACGGGCCGCCTATTGATATCGACTTTATCGACGCCGGATGTCGCGACGACCATAGCGCGTATGGTCGCGATGTTCCCACCAGAAGAACAAGAAGTTGCCCGCATGCGACTCGCGGATTCACTGCGCGCGGTCTTTTCACAACGTCTCTTGCCGCGTGCGGACGGTGCGGGGCGAATTGCTGCGTTGGAGATCTTGGTATGCACACCCGCCATCCGGGAATTGATCGGCGACAGGAACCGCGTAGGTGAGATTCGCGACCACATTGCCAGTGGTCGTGATGAGTTCGGCATGCAGACGTTCGAGCAGCACTTGGTCGACCTCGTAGAGAGCGACGTGATCAGCCTCGAGACGGCACGGATGGTGGCGCCGAATCCGACCGAGATCGATCGACTGGTAGGTGTCATAGGCGGTCCGCGCCGATCGACACGCAAGAGGCAAACGCAGGAAGTAGCGGACCAGGCCGAGGGCGAGGATGTTGCGGAGAAGGGTTCAGATGAGGGTTAGGCCCTGTGGGTGATAGACCAAGCGGACTGCTGGTGCCACTGACCACGCCCTTTGACAGCGCCACGGGTGACGTGGCGCCAGTGCATCTGAGAAACAATGTGCGCACTCTATTGGATCAGGGCGTGGACGGGTTAGTTGCTTGCGGCTCTACCGGAGAGGCATCACTATTGGACGACGAGGAGTACCGCAGCATCGTGAGTTGGCTGCGCGACATCGTGCCGACTGATCGATGGCTCATGGTTGGCGCGGGCAGAGAGTCGACGAGGGCAACGATAGCTGCCTGCCACGTAGCCGCCGATGAGGGTGGCGACGCGGTTCTCGTGCGAGCGCCTGCCTATTACGCTCCGGCCATGACTCCCCAAGCGTTGGAGCAGCACTTCATGCGGGTCGCGGATGGGTCGCCGCTTCCGGTTTTTCTCTACAACATGCCCAAGTACACGCATGTGTCATTCACCGAAGCAATGCTGGCCTCCTTGTCGGGCCACAGCAATATCTGGGGTATGAAGGACTCATCCGGCGATCTCAAGAACTTCGCGGCGTATCGAGATACCGTGCCTGATTGGACGCTGTTCATGGGTTCAGGAGCCTTGTTCTATGCCGCGCTAGAGCTGGGTGCTGCCGGGGCGATTGCGGCCACGGGCTGCTTTGCAGCTGCACTGACCTGCGAGGTCGGATCTGCGTTTGCGGCCGGTGACCGTCGGCGGGCTGGAACGGCACAAGAGAAGGTCGCGCCCCTTCACCGTGATATCGTCGGAGGCCTTGGCATCGCGGGAGTCAAAGCCGCGATCGATGCGGTTGGGCTAGCAGGTGGGCCGGTGAGATCCCCCCTTTGTGATCTCAACGAGCGCGATCGGACGAAGGTCGTCGGCCTGCTGCGCGAGGCCGGTCTCAGCGCCAACTAAGAGTGCACACCTCCGACTGGGCCGAGGACCTGTTCCGCAGGATCTCTGTGCCCCGTTTGGCGGGCACGTCGGTCCTGCCGGAGGTAGAGGCAGCCATCGCGGATCGGCTCAGCAGGTTGGGCTACACTGTACGGCTCGAGCGTTTCAAGGCATCGCCCAGGGCATTGGTCGCGGTTGCAAGTGCGGGGGCCGCTTGTGGCTGGGTTGTGTTGATTTCGGCTCCCTTCCTGGTCGTTGACTTTCCGGGGTGGTCCGTTGCGATCACCGGTTTCGCTGCCCTTCTGTTCGTCATGATGCTTGCCTTTGGCATAGCCGATGGCGTTGTGCCCCAGCGTCGGCCGGAAGTGGACGCAACGAACATATGCGCCCAGCGGGCAGACAAACCGGCGCTGTGGCTGGTGGCGCATTGTGATAGCAAGGGCCAGGGGGTGTCCCTTGCCGGTCGCGTACTGGCGGTAACAACGCTCGGCACCGGCCTCAGCATATTGGTGGTCGATTTGTTGGCTCGCATTTACACACCGCTGCCCTGGTGGGCGGTGGCGCCGGCGGTGCTGTTGACGGTGATGGGTGGCGCTGTGCTGTCGCGGGGAGCGGTCTCGAACGACTCCCCGGGGGCGGTCGACAACGCGACCGGAGTCGTGGCAGCCCTGGTGGCGGCCGAGCATTTGCGACACAGGCACGATGTGGGAGTGCTCGTAACAGGGGCCGAAGAGTTTGCCATGGCGGGTGCTCGGGCTTGGGTTATAACCACGGGTGCCAACGGCTCATTCATCAACTTCGACGGCATCGACTCGCGCGGCAGGCACCGTGTCATGATCCACGGTTCCCGGAGACACGGTTCGGCGGACCGGAGTCGAGAGATCGCAGAAGCGGTTGCGGATGCTCTGGCGAGTTCAGGAGCTGAGGTTGTCCGGCGCGGGCTTCCGCCAGGCGTGCTCGTCGACGGCGTGGCACTCAATCGGGCGGGCATGCCGGGTGTGACCGTGAGCAGAGGGAGTTGGCGGACGCTCCAAGTGGTCCATACCAAATCCGATCGGTCGGAGCGAGTCGACGTCGGTGCGGCCGTTTCGGCTGGAAGGGCGGCCGCGAGAGCAGTTGAGACACTGCTTGGTTGACGTGGTCTGAGACGTAGTCTAACTTTCTCCAAAGGATGCCCCGCGGTAAGCCCCGGGGCTCTTTTTTTGGCTAACAACGGAAGGTGGCTTTTCCATGTTTGCTCCTGAGCGCCGTTGCCTCGTTGTGGTTGGCGCACAGTGGGGGGATGAGGGAAAGGGCAAGATCGTGGACATTCTGGCTGAGAATGCCTCGATCGTGATCCGCTACCAGGGCGGTGCGAACGCCGGCCACACAGTCGTCTGTGGCGACGAGCAATTCATACTACACCTGATCCCTTCAGGAATCCTCCACCCGACGACTCAATGCGTCATTGGAAATGGGGTCGTCCTCCATCCGGAAACACTGATCTCTGAGATGGCGGAATTGGAGCAACGCGGTATTCAGTTGGAGGGCCGGTTGGTGATTTCCGACCGGGCCCATCTGGTGTTGCCCTACCATATACTGCTGGACCGCGCAGCCGAGCGCTCCAAGAAGATCGGAACAACGGGTAGAGGTATCGGACCCGTGTACGAGGACAAGACAGGCCGGCGAGGCGTTCGGGCCGGTGATCTGATGATTCGGGACAGAGCCGCGACTCTGATAGGGAACAACGTGAAACGGGTCAATCAGCTGCTCCAGCTGATGGGTGCGGACGAGATGGCCGATTTCGATGAGCACATGGCCCTGGTCGATCGCATCACGCCCCGACTGTTGCCACTCGTCACTGACACGGGAAACCTGATCCACGAGTCCATCAAGGCGGGCAGGAACGTACTGTTCGAGGGAGCACAGGGCGCTCTGCTGGATGTGGACCACGGTACGTACCCGTATGTTACTAGCTCCAACACGACTGCGGGCAGTGCCTGCGTCGGAGCAGCGATTGGTCCCACGGCGATCGACGCGGTGCTGGGAGTGCTCAAGGCATACACGACTCGCGTCGGGAGCGGTCCCCTCCCCACAGAGGTACCCGGCGAGGTTGGGGAAAAGCTGAGGGAGTTGGGGGGTGAGTACGGTGCCACGACTGGTAGACCGCGGCGCTGTGGGTGGTTCGATTCTGTGGTTGGCCGTTATGCTGCGCGGATCAACGGCCTCACGAACCTAGCTATCACCAAGCTCGATGTGTTGGATACGTTCAGCGAGATTCCGGTCTGTGTGAGCTACCGTCTGGACGGTGAGGTCATCGACAGCATCCCGATGGACATGGAGGTTCTGGGATCGGTCGAGCCGGTTTACGAGCAGCTCGAGGGGTGGCAGTGCTCCACCGCGGCAGCCCGAAAGCTCTCTGATCTACCTCGGCAGGCACGCGCATACCTCGACAGGATGGTTGAACTCGTGGGGGCACCGATCTCGTACGTGAGCGTCGGTAGCCGGAGAGACCAGACGATCGAGGTTCTGTAGGAAGCCTTTTGAGCCCAAGATCATCCAGGCGCTGTATGATCATGGATCGGGGTGTGAGCGCATGAACCGCCCACTCGTTGTGGTGGTTGCCCAAGCCTTCAAGGAGACATTCACAGCCGCCGAGGTGGCGGACCGCATGGCGGCTGGAGTGGAATCAGCCGGTGGCACTCCCCTGGTCATACTCGGCAGCGATGGGGGTGACGGCCTCCTCGAAGCGCTCCGTTCAGATCTCATTGAGACAGAGTCACATTCGGTATCTGATCCCATCGGCCGTCCAGTAGAGGCCCAGCTGGGGTGGCTGGACCGATCTACCGTGGTGGTCGAGTCCCGATTGGCTTGCGGGCTGGCGCTGCTGGATCGGAGGGATCGTGATCCTCTGCGCACTTCGACTCGCGGCGTGGGTGAGTTGATCGACCATGCCGTGAGCAGCGGTGCCGCGTCGATTGTGGTCGGGCTAGGGGGTAGTGCCACAATGGATGGCGGTACCGGAATGGCGCGCGCGTGGGGCTGGGAGTTCCGCAACAAGGACGGCATCGCTCTACCAGATGGTGGCGGATCGCTGCTGGATGTAGTGGAGGTGGACAGTGGCGACTCGCCGGCCGTCGAACTCATCGGGTTGCGAGACGTCGAGAACGTGCTGACAGGGGTAGATGGCGCCAGGGTGTATGCGGCTCAGAAAGGTGCCACCAACGCCGCAGAGGGGGCTCTGGCACGCGGGCTCGAGAGGCTCGTGGCCGCTGCGGCGCGGTTCGGCGGGGCGGAGTTCGCCGCACAACCGGGAGCCGGTGCCGCCGGCGGGATGGGCTTCGGATTACTGTGCTTTGGCCGCGGTAGGCTCGTACGAGGGGCAAGTTGGATGCTGGACAGAGCTGAGCTGAACACGGCGCTGGGAGCAGCGGCTCTGGTAGTCACCGGCGAAGGCTGCTTCGATCAAACATCCTCCAGTGGCAAACTCACCGGTGAGGTGCTAAACCGTGCAGATTCCGCCGGTGTACCGGCGTTGATCCTGGCGCCGCAGGCAAACGATGTTCCGTCGGGTGTGGCGGTTGAATCTGGTGGCGGACTCTGGTCGGCCGATGACCTAGAGGCACGGGCCCGCGCTGGTACCGAGCGAGCACTTCGCTTGCTGGCTGGTTAGGCTGTCCCTATACTTCGCTACTCCTGTCGGAGTCCTGCAGACAACCGTAACTACGACGTGGTGCGATGGCTGATACCTCGCTGATGGACAGACTCGTGTCCCTTGCGAAACGCAGGGGTTTCGTTTTCCAGTCCTCCGAGATCTATGGTGGTGTCGGTTCCGTGTGGGATTACGGGCCGCTCGGAGTGGAACTCAAGAAGAACCTGAAGGAACGCTGGTGGCGCTCGATGGTCTACGAGCGGGACGACATCGAAGGACTGGATGCCGCGATTCTGATGCATCCGCGGGTGTGGGAAGCTTCAGGACATGTTGCTGGCTTCACCGACCCGATGGTGGACTGCAGAACATGCAAGGCGCGGTTCAGGGCTGACCAGCTGGACCAGATGCAATGTCCCCAAAAGCCGAGCAAGATCCCCGGCGAAGCAGATCAGTGTGACCTCACAGAGCCGCGCATGTTCAACCTCATGTTCAAGACGTTCATGGGGCCGGTGGAGGACGATGCGGCGATGGTGTACCCGCGGCCCGAGACGGCGCAGGGGATCTACGTCAACTATCTCAACGTCATGCAGTCCTCGCGTCAGAAGGTGCCGTTCGGTATCGCGCAGGTAGGCAAGGCGTTCAGAAACGAAATAACCCCAGGCAACTTCATCTTTCGTACGCGCGAGTTTGAGCAGATGGAGATGCAATACTTCGTGCCGCCGGGCGAAGACGACAAGTGGTTCGAGGAGTGGCGCGAAAAACGTATGCAGTGGCACGTGGACTTGGGTATCACTGCCGACAAGCTGAGATATCACGAGCATGCGCCAGATGAGTTGGCTCACTACGCCAAGATCGCCTACGACATCGAGTACGAGTTTCCGTTTGGCTGGCAGGAGTTTGAAGGTATCCACAACAGGACTGACTTCGATTTGAGCCGTCACCAAGAGTTTTCTGGCAAGAAGCTCGAATATATGGATCCCATTACCAAAGACCGGTTCGTTCCCTACATCATCGAGACATCGCTTGGTGCCGACCGTCTCACCCTGGTAGTTCTTGCAGATGCCTATCGTGAGGAAGAGGTCAAAGGGGAGAAGCGAGTCGTGTTGGGGCTCAATCCAGCCATTGCGCCGATCAAGGTTGGCATATTCCCGCTAGTGAAGAAGGATGGTATGCCAGAGTTTGCCCGGCGTGTGCACGATGACTTACGAGGCCGTTTCCCAACGTTCTATGATGAAAAAGGAGCGATCGGTCGACGCTACAGGCGCCAGGACGAGGCAGGCACCCCGTTTGGCGTGACGGTCGATGGGCAGACACTCGACGACCAGACCGTTACCATCCGCGATCGTGATAGCTTGGAACAGGATCGGGTACACGCAGATCAGGTCTTGTCATATCTGGAGGAGAGGCTGGCCGGGTGAACCTCGCTGAACTGACAGCAACGGGCGAAGCCTTGCACGAGGCATTGGGCAAGGAGTATTACCCGACGTTCGCCGGCCTCAAACCAGAGCCCGAATTCAGTCACATCTACGATCGCTTCGGCACCTTGTTGGAGGATGAGGCGCTCGAGACTGCACGAAGCAGCAACTGTCCGGCACTACTCGAATGGTTGGTTGGTGTGCGGATTGGCCGTAAGGTCGCGCCACTCGAAGAGCGGCAATTGGTGAAGGAGCGGGAGACGGTGCTGCAGTTCGATGGTCATGAGATCCCGCTCTTGCGTGCAGCGATTGAGTTGGCGAATTCCGCCGATAGAGATTTCCGAATTGCATTGGACACGACGAGATCACGCGAGGCTGCGAGAGTTCTCAATGTCATCCGTCGCAACCGGTTCGAGTTAGAACATGAGGAGGTTAGCGCCCTTGGCTATCCCGACTATGTTGCGGCCATTGCCACGCTTTCTGGTATTGGACTCGATGAGCTAGCTGCATCGGCTGAGGTCTTCCTCAAAGATACGCTGGACATGTTCACGGAGAGCCTGGCCCGAGTGGTCAAGAAGCGGATTGGGGTGGGCGTGGACAAATTGGTGCGGTCTGACTCCGCTTGGGCATTCCGGGCAAACCAATACGATGCGGCGTTCGAGTCGCACCGGTTGATCGAGACTGCCATGGGGCAGATGGCGGAGATGGGGTTGGATGCTGAGCAGGGTGGGCGAGTACGGTTCGATACCGAAGAGCGCGAAGGCAAACAGCCTCGCGCCTTTTGTGTCCCCGTTCGAGTCCCGGAGGCAGTATACCTCGTCATTAGACCATTCGGTGGTCCCAGCGGTTTTAGGACCTTCTGGCATGCGTTGGGTCACGCCATGCACTTCTCTGCGCCGTCGAGGGAGCTACCGTTTGCGGCGCGTTGGTTGGGGGACAATTCGGTAACGGAAGGATTTGCAATGCTGTGGGATCATCTGACGATGAATCCTGCA
>JAUVRV010000285.1 GCA_030597435.1 Gemmatimonadales bacterium
AGTTAGTTAGGTAGGAGGCCGCGGGACACGCGAGGTGGCTACGGCCTCACTCAGTGGATGCTTCGGTCGGCTTCTTGGCGGCTGCTTCGTCCTCAGTCTCGGGTGCGGACGGTTCCACCTGCTCCGCCTCGCTCTTGGCGGGCTCCTCCGCCTCGGCGGCGGCCTCTACCGGCTCCTGAACCTCGGCAACGGCCTCTACTGGCTCCTCAACGTCGGCAACGGCCTCAGCGGCGCCCTCTGCCGGCTCCGGCTCGGCCACAGCCTCTTCTGCAGCTGCAACGGGCGGGTCCTCTGTGACTCCCTCAGCCGCGGCATACTCTCCGGACTCGGCGTCTGATCCGTCCAAATCCTCGTCGGGCAGCTCCGGTGGGAGTTCGGGTTCGGGTGGCATCTCGCCCAACTCGGTAACGGCCAACATGATGCGGTGGTGAATCGGGTCTACTTCCATCACCTTGAGCGACACGGCCTGACCCGGTCGCACCGTCTGCTCGGCCGTCTTGCCCTCCGCCACCGGCACCTGAGTCTCTGGTACAAACCCCTCCAAATCCTTGCCGACGTCGACTATGACACCGCCGTCCTGGAAGCGTACGACGTGTCCGTCCAAATCGGTCCCGACCGGATAGTCCTCACCTATCTGGAGCCAGGGATCTTCCTGCGCTTGCTTGAGACCCAACGAGATCCGCTTGTTGTCCGTGTCGATATTCAGGATCACGACTTCGACTCCATCACCCTTCTTCACTACCTCCGACGGGTGTTGGACGCGCTTGGTCCAGGACATGTCTGAGATGTGGATCAGCCCGTCGATGCCGGGCTCGATCTCCACGAACGCCCCAAACGACGTCAGGTTGCGCACTTTGCCGGAGATTCGGGTGCCAACGGGATACTTCATCGGAAGTACGAGCCAGGGATCCTGCTCGGTCTGCTTCATTCCGAGCGAGATCTTCTCCTCCTCAGGATCGACCTTGAGGACCACAGCCTCTATGGTCTCACCTATGGAAACGATCTTGGAGGGATGACGCACATTCCGCGTCCAACTCATCTCGCTGATGTGAACCAGACCTTCGATGCCCGGCTCGAGTTCAACGAAGGCACCGTAGTTCGTTATGCTGACGACCTTGCCCTGCAACCGCGTGCCCACCGGGTACTTGTCGATCACATTCTGCCACGGGTACTCATGGAGCTGCTTGAGGCCCAATGAAATCCGCTCGCGGTCCCAATCGATGTCCAGGATCTTGACGTCGATTTCTTGCCCCATCTCCACGATCTCGGAGGGATGCGAGACGCGGCCGTAGCTCATGTCGGTGATGTGCAACAATCCGTCTACACCACCCAGGTCAATGAACGCGCCGAAATCGGTGATGTTCTTGACGATACCCCTACGAAGCTGGTCGACCTGGAGTTCCTTGATCAGATGCTCGCGCTTGGTGGCGCGTTCGGCTTCGAGGATGACGCGCCGCGACACTACGATGTTACGACGACGCTTGTTCAGCTTGATGATCTTGAACTCGAACTCCTGCCCCAACAACTCGTCGATGTTGGGCACACGACGTAGCGCGATCTGACTGCCGGGCAGGAACGCGTCGACACCCATCAAGTCGACCACGACACCACCCTTGATCTTCTTCTGCAGTGTGCCCGCAACCGGTTCGTTGTCCTCATAGGCTTCGCGGATCTTCTCCCAGACCCGCATGAAGTCAGCCTTCTTTTTAGACAGTACTACGGCGCCATCTTCATCCTCGAGGCGTTCGAGGAAGACCTCTACCTCGCTGCCCGGCTCGATAGAACTCGGGTCCTTGAACTGATCTATGGGAACAGCGCCTTCGGACTTGAAGCCTACATCGAGGATTACGTGAGTGTCGGTTACCCTGAGAACCTTGGAACGAACAATCTCACCTTCCACGATACTCTGGAGCGTACCCTCGTACAGCTCCATCATCGTGGCGTACTCTTCGTCGGTATAATCTTCGTCGTAGAGGTCGGGGCGGATCTTGAGGGTGGAGGACTCGTGCGACACTACCGAGGGCCCTGCACCGGCTGGGGTTGTGATTTCGTGGGGCTCGTCGACCATTTAGAACTTGTTTCCAATACTTCGTGATAAGCGAAAGACGCCGCACCCGTCGGTGGATACGGCAGCCTAAAAGCATAGATCGCCAGAAGTCCTATGTCAAGCTAGGAGAAGACCTTCCGCCCCATTGCCACTACCCGGTCAACCTGCTCCTCGAAAGCGAGATCGGTGGTATCCAGCAGGACCGCCCCTGCGGCCTGGGTGAGCGGCGCCACCGCCCGTGAAGAGTCCTTGCGATCCCGTTCGGCCATGTCATCGGCTGTCCTACGGACGCTGCCAGCGTCCGTGGAACGCCCCATTTGTAACAGCCTGCGCCGTGCCCGCTCCTCCCCATCGGCGATGAGGAAGACCTTTATGATGGCGTCAGGAAAGACGACAGTACCTATATCGCGCCCATCCATCACAACACCCCTGGGATGCATGGCGGCTGCACTCCGCAAGGCTTGGTTCACCCAAACCCGCAGCTCGGGCAGCGCCGCAACCTCGGAAACGCGCTGGGTGACCCTGTCTGTGCGGATCTCGGCCGACACATCGACGCCCGCGATCTCGGGACGGAAACCGCTTGCGGTCAAATTCAGACGCACCGGCAGCGATTTCGCCAGGGCCAGGACCGCCGTTCCCGTGATTTCTGCTGCGCCATCCAACGCTGCGAGGGTTGCGGCCCGATAAAGCGCCCCGCTATCGAGGTGTGCCAGTCCCAGTCGCTGGGCCACCGCCCGGGCGGTCGTCGATTTCCCGGACCCGGCGGGACCGTCGATCGCTATCACTGTGGCAGTCATCCGCCCGTCACCATTCGAAGATCTTCGAGAAATCCCGGATAGCTCACACCAGCTGAGCCCGTCTCCGACAGTTCGATTTCCGCGCCCTCAGCCGTCCCCAACACGGTAAACGCCATTGCCAGACGATGATCGCGAGCAGTCTCCACCCGACCTCGCAGCCGGGCGTCCGATCCCATTATGTACAGGTCGTCTCCCTCGACAGACGCGGAGGCACCCAGCGCCCGCAGGTTGTCGGCAATCAAAGCCAGCCGGTTACTCTCCTTCACGCGCAGCTCGCCAACTGACCGGAAAACAGTTTCCCCCGCAGCTTGCGAGGCCAGCCCGGCCAGCATCGGTATTTCGTCGATCAATCCGGGTATCTCGCCCGCCTCGACCTCGGTTCCGAACAGCTCGGTGGGACCAACCCGGATGTCCGCGACCGGTTCACCGCAAATCTCGGTCTCGTTCTCGCGTCTGATGTTCGCACCCATTCGCTCGAGCACCCGGAGGTAGCCGGTACGTGTGGGATTCACACCAACATTCGTTATCTCGAGTTCACCCTCGTCCGCGAGAATCGCCGCGGCCACCAGAAACGCCGCCGATGATGCATCACCCGGAACCCGTAGCTCGTACGGCTCTGTAATAGGCCAGTCTCCTGGTCCACGAAACTCGATCTCGTTACCCTCGACATGAATGTCCAAGCCCAGATAGCGGAAGAGCCGTTCAGTGTGATCGCGCGACCGGGCCGGCTCGCAGACCGTCACCGCGACTCCTCCCGTGAGACCCGCCAGCAGTAAGGCACTCTTTAGCTGCGCGCTGGCCACCGGACTCTCGCAGCGATATGGGGTGAGGGATCCGCCGCGGATAGAGATTGGCAGACCGTCTTCGCCTTCCCCCTTGACCTCGGCACCCATCTCAACCAGTAGCTCCGTGACCCTCCTCATGGGCCGGCGGCGCAAAGACGCGTCACCCGTGAGTCGAGTCTCGAACCGGTGACCAGCCGAGCACCCCAGCACCAGGCGCACCGTAGTTCCGGAATTCCCACAGTTCAGGGTCCCTTTGGGCCTCCGCCATGCCCGACCACACACTTCAACTCCCTGCCCTCTACGCAGTGGCCCCACACCCACTCCCAGCTGCCGTAGCACTCTGGCCGTACTCTTGGCATCGTGTGCCGTCAACACTCCGGCCAACTCCACACGAGTGCGTGAAAGAGCCGCCAGTATGAGAGCGCGGTGGGTGATGCTCTTGTCACCTGGTGGGCTAATACTGCCTTCGACCCTCAATCTCCTGCCCTCCTCCTCCAGGCGGAACCCGATTCGAGCCACCTGCGAACAGACTGCCGGTCACCGGCCTCTAGTGCCGTCTTCAACACCTCTAGGTCAGTGCCGAAAACATGCAACAGTTCCGCCAATATCTTGCGGTTATGTATCAGTGTGTCAGTCCAGGCGGCCACGTCGGTCATGGCGGCCTGTGAAGTGGAGCGTGCAACAGGTCCGTAGGTAATCCCCTTAGGTCCGTGTGATGCCAGCGTCGCAGCCAAGGCCGAAGCAACCGCCTGTGGCAGATGACTCGTCCACCCTAGTAGCCGATCGTGCAGTTCGGCCTCAACCATTACGGGTTCGGCATCCATCACCCGCTTCCAGAAATCCGCGACCTCACCGGCCACCTGCTCTCCACCAGGAACCGGCGTGACGTACACGATCAAGTCCTTGAACCGGTCGGGCCTGGCGGCACCAAACCCTCCATGACCGATTTCGGTTAGCGGATGGGAGCCGGCAAAGCGGTTTCCCAACTTCATCCTTGCTGCCGCTTGCACCACCGCGCCTTTGACGCCCCCTAGATCC